>JAPYSD010000353.1 GCA_029936705.1 Croceicoccus sp.
CCCCTGGACCGCGATTTCCATGTCGCGCGGGCGGCTTTCCATGTTGCGCAGCTTCAGCGTGTACGAATTGCGGATCGACCCGTCGCTCATTAGCATGAAGGGCGGGTTGCGGTCGGGCGAAACGGTAAGGCCGGTGTGGCTGCGCACGCCCAGCGCGAACAGCAGGGCCAGCCCGATGCTGCCCCAGATCAGGAAATAGGCGATGGTGCGCGGGCGCAGCAGCGTCCGCCACGGCGAGCGCGGGGCCTCGCCCCTCGCCTCGCGCTCGCAATCCTCCAGCGTGGCATAATCGATCAACCCGCGCGGGCGGCCGACATCGGCCATGACGCGGTCGCAGGCGTCGATGCACAACGCGCAGGTGATGCAGCCGATCTGCGGCCCCTCGCGAATGTCGATGCCGGTCGGGCAGACCGCGACGCACAGGTTGCAGTCGATGCAGTCGCCGAACTCGCCCGGATGCTTCTGCGCCTTCTTCACGCTGCCGCGCGGTTCGCCGCGCCAGTCCTTGTAGGTGACGATCAGCGATTTCTCGTCCAGCATCGCGCTCTGGATGCGGGGCCAGGGGCACATGTAGATGCACACCTGCTCGCGCATGAAGCCGCCCAGCACCACGGTGGTCAGCGTCAGCACCGCGACGGTGACATAGGCGACGGGCGCGGCCTCTCCGGCGAAGAAGTCGCGCATCAGGGTCGGCGCATCGGCGAAATAGAGGATCCACGCGCCGCCGGTGGCAAAGCCGATCACGGCATAGATCGACCATTTGAACGCGCGGCGAAGCACCTTGCCCCATGTCCACGGCGCTGCATCAAGGCGCATTCGCGCGTTGCGATCGCCGTCGACGAAGCGGTCGATGTGCTGGAACAGGTCGGTCCACACCGTCTGCGGACAGGCATAGCCGCACCACGCCCGCCCCACCGCGCTGGTGACGAGGAACAGGCCGATGCCCGCCATGATCAGCAGCCCGGCGACGAAATAGAATTCGTGCGGCCAGATCTCGATCCCGAACATGTAGAAGCGGCGGCCCGCCATATCGACCAGCACCGCCTGGTCCGGCGCATAGGGGCCGCGGTCCCAGCGGATCCACGGCGTGACGTAATAGATCGCCAGCGTGACGACCATCATCGCCCATTTGAAGCGCCGGAACGGCCCGTCGATGCGCTTGTTGTGCACCGCCTGGCGCTTTTCATACAGCTTTTCGGGCAGCGGCGTGCGCTCGGGCTCATGCGGCTCGTGGCGGTGGGTGGCCGCGCCGGGATCGGCCACGGCGCTGCTGACCGGCCGGTTCGTTTTGGCGATGCCGTCGTCGTGGCCGCTTGGGGCGTCAGGGTTGCTCATCGACCTCGACCGCCGGGTCCGCGGCGACCTCCACGAAATCCTCGCCGCCGCCCAGCGAATGGACATAGGCGGCCAGCATCTTGATCGTCACCGGGTCCAGCCGCCCTTCCCACCTGGGCATCATGCCCATGCGCGGGTTCAGCACCTGCCTGCGGATATCCTCGCGCGTGCTGCCGCGCAGCCAGATCGCGTCGTTCAGGCGCGGTGCGCCGAATTCGCGGCTGCCCTCGCCGCCGGGGCCGTGGCAGGCGGCGCAATTGTCGGCGAACATCTGCGCGCCCAGCGCGTTGTCCTCGGCCTTGCCGCTGAGCGAGAGCACGTGGCTGACCAGCGCTTCGAGCTGCGCCGGTTCGAACGCGCCGGCAAAGGTCGGCATCACGCTCTGCCGCGTCTCGTCATCACCCGCTTGGCGGATGCCGTGCGTCAGCGTGTATTCGATCGCGCGCAGGTCGCCGCCCCACAGCCAGTCGTCGTCGCCCAGGTTCGGATAGCCCAAAGTCTGGCTGCCTGCCGCGCCCGAACCGTGGCACTGCACGCAGTTCACCTTGAACGCGGCGGCGCCGCCCGCCACCGCCTGCGCCATCAGCGCGCTGTCATCGGGCAGGCGTTCGATCGGGATGCGCGCCAGCCTGTCGCGCATGCCCTGCCGGGCAAGGTCGGCGGCGCTCATCTCCTTTGCCAGCTGGCCGCGGCTGGACCAGCCGAGGACGCCTTCGGTCGCCCGGTCCACCATCGGCCAGGCGGGAAAGGCGATGACATAGCCGATGGCGAAGACGATCGTGAGATAGAATGTCCACAGCCACCAGCGCGGCATGGGGGTGTCCAGTTCCTCGATCCCGTCCCATTCGTGGCCGACGGTCTCGGTGCCTGTCGGCGCGTCGATCCGTTTACCGGTGGGCCGCTTACCCGGGGTCCGCTGTCCGGTGGGGCGCTTATTCGCCATCGTTCTCGTCCTTGAAGATTGAATGCGCGGCGGCGCGGTTGTGCGGGGTCGCACCGGGCCGGAACGGCCACGCGCACAGCGTCACGAAGATCGCCAGCATGACCACCAGGGCATGGCTGTCGGCAAAGTGGCGCAGGGTGTCATAGACGCTCATCGGCCCTTCTCCTGCGCCAGTTCCTCCTGCGCGGCGGCGCTTTCGAAATCGACCAGCGTGCCCAGCATCTGCAGATAGGCGACCAGCGCATCCATTTCGGTCAGCTGCTGCGGCTGGCCGTCGAAATCGCGGACCTGCGCCCCCGGATAGCGCGACAGGAATTCCGCTACGTCGCCGCCCGCTTCGGGGTTTGCCTGCAAGGCCAGGTCCTCGCTCGCCCGTGCGATGTCGCGGTCCGTATAGGGAACGCCGACGCGGCGCAGCGCGGTCAGGTTCGCCGCCGGATCGTGAAGCGCCAGCGCGGTTTCGCGCAGGAAGCCATATTGCGGCATCACGCTTTCGGGGACCACGCTCTGCGGGTTTTCAAGGTGCTGGACGTGCCATTCGTCGGAATAGCGGCCGCCCACGCGGGCCAGGTCCGGGCCGGTGCGCTTCGATCCCCACTGGAACGGATGGTCGTACATGCTCTCCGCAGCCAGGCTGTAATGGCCATAGCGCTCCACCTCGTCGCGGAAGGGGCGGATCATCTGGCTGTGGCAGGAATAGCAGCCCTCGCGGATATAGATGTCGCGTCCAGCCTGCTCCAGCGGGGTATAGGGGCGCATGCCCTCCACCTCCTCGATGGTGTTGTCGATCCAGAACAGCGGGGCGATTTCCACGAGCCCGCCGATCGCGACGGCCGCGAATGTCGCCACGGAGAGCAGCGTGATGTTGCGCTCCAGCTTCTTGTGGCGTTCGGTCATGCTCATGTTCAGCGTTTCCTATTCGGCCGGAACGGCGGTTGCGTCGGCATCGACGATCGGGCGGTCGGCCTGCGGGTCGTAGTCGGCGTCGGTCATGGGCGCTTCCGCGCGCAGCCTGCCCGCCAGCGTCATCCAGACGTTGAAACTCATGATCGCGGCGCCGGAGAGGTAGAGCAGCCCGCCGAACGCGCGCATCAGGTACATCGGGTGCAGCGCGGCAACGGTGTCGGCAAAGCTGTTCACCAGGTAGCCGTCGGGCCCGTATTCGCGCCACATGAGCCCCTGGGTGACGCCCGCCACCCACATGCTGGCGGCGTAGAAGACGATGCCGATCGTCGCGAGCCAGAAGTGCCAGTTGATCATCCGCAGCGAATACATCCGCTCGCGCTTCCACAGCCGCGGGACGAGGTAGTACATGCAGGCGAAGGTGATCATGCCGTTCCACCCCAGCGCGCCGGAATGGACGTGGCCGATGGTCCAGTCGGTGTAGTGCGACAGGCTGTTGACGCTCTTGATCGACAGCATCGGTCCTTCGAAGGTGCTCATGCCGTAGAAGGCGAGTGCCATTACCATCATGCGGATGATCGGGTCGGTGCGAACCTTGTCCCAGGCCCCGTTGAGGGTCATCAGCCCGTTGATCATGCCGCCCCAGCTCGGCATCCACAGCATGATCGAGAAGACCATGCCCAGCGTCTGCGCCCAGTCGGGCAGCGCTGTGTAGTGCAGGTGGTGCGGGCCCGCCCAGATGTAGAGGAAGATCAGCGACCAGAAGTGGATGATCGACAGCCGGTAGGAATAGACCGGGCGCTCGGCCTGCTTGGGCACGAAATAATACATCATCGCCAGGAAGCCGGCGGTCAGGAAGAAGCCGACCGCGTTATGGCCGTACCACCACTGGGTCAGCGCGTCCTGGACCCCGGAAAAGGCGCTGTAGCTGCGCGAGCCCAGGAAACTAACCGGAATGGCCAGGTTGTTGACCACGTGCAGCATCGCGATGGTCACGATGAAGGCCAAATAGAACCAGTTCGCGACATAGATATGCGGTTCGTGGCGCCGCACGATGGTGCCGATGAACACCGCGCCATAGGCGATCCAGACGATGGTCAGCCAGATGTCGACGTACCATTCCGGCTCGGCATATTCCTTCGATTGGGTCGCCCCCAGCAGATAGCCCGTCGCTGCCAGCACGATAAACAACTGATAGCCCCAGAAAACAAACCAAGCAGCGTTGCCGCCCCAAAGCCGTGCCGCCGACGTACGTTGCACGATGTAAAAAGA
>JAPYSD010000354.1 GCA_029936705.1 Croceicoccus sp.
GATCGGTATCGTTGTCGAGGCCGAGGAAAGCGCCGCGCACCCGCGCGTCGTTGTGCGGGGTCCGCTCGCCCGACAGATAGGGCAGGAAGATCTCGCTCCCCGTGCCGGGGCCGGAATCCTCGGCGCGGGCGAACAGGTCGGCGGCGCCCGCCGCGCCCGTCAGCCGCGCCACCCAGTCGATGCAGGATGCCGCGGACAGGTGCACGCTCATCTGGTGCCACATCTCGGGCAGGCAATGGCAGAACGCGTGGACCGCGCGCGCCGGGTTGGGCCGGAACTCGTCGGTCGCGACGAAGATCACGCCCGACGTGCCCAGCGACAGCAGTGCATCGCCGTCGGACACGACGCCGACGCCCACCGCACCGGCGGCATTGTCACCGCCGCCCGCGACGACGGGCACGACCGGCATGCCCCAAAGCTCGGCGATTTCGGCGCGCAGCGATCCGGTGACCTCGTTTCCTTCGTACAGGCGCGGCATCGCGTCCTCGCCAAGGCCCGTGGCCGCCAGCACCTCGTCGCTCCAGCGGCGCCGGGCGACATCGACCCACAGCGTGCCCGCCGCATCCGACAGGTCGGACGCCTTGTCCCCCGTCATGCGCAGGCGGACATAGTCCTTGGGCAGCAGCACGGTCCTGATCTGCTCGAACAGCTCGGGCTCGTGCTTGCGGACCCAGACCAGCTTGGGCGCGGTAAAGCCGGGCATGGCGATATTGCCGGTGATGCGGCGCAGGTCGGGCACCTGCGCCTCCAGCTCCTCGCACTCCGTGTCGGAGCGGCCGTCGTTCCACAGGATCGCGGGCCGCAGCGGGCGGTCGTCCGCGCCCAGCAGCGTCGCGCCGTGCATCTGCCCGGCAATGCCGATCCCGCGCACCGCCCGCCGCACGGCAGGGTCGATCGCCTGCACCGCGGCGGTGGTCGCACGCCACCATGCCTCGGGGTCCTGCTCGGACCACAGGGGCTGCGGCCGCTGCACGGAAAGCGCGGCAGTGCCCTGCCTGGCGACCGCACCGGTTTCATCCAGTGCGACCGCCTTGACGCCCGACGTGCCGATATCGATTCCCAGGAACATCAGTTCTTGAACGGATCGATGGTGGGGATGGTGCCGTCCGGGTTGAACGTCAGCTCGGTCATCTTGACGTTGCGCAGGTGGTTCTGCCCGCTGAGCTGCGTGTCATGATACAGCAGGTACCATTTGCCGTTCCACTCGACGATCGAATGGTGCGAGGTCCAGCCCTGCACCGGCTCGAGGATGTGGCCCTTGTAGGTGAAGGGACCATAGGGCGAATCGCCGATCGCATAGTTCAGGTAATGCGTGTCGCCGGTCGAGTAGGTGAAATAGTACTTGCCGTTCCGCTTGAAGACCCACGCCGCCTCGAAGAAGCGGCGGTCGTGGTCGCCGCCCAGCACCGGCTTGCCGGCCTCGTCCACGATCACCGCGTCGCGCACGGGTTCGGCAAAGCTCTTCATGTCGGCGCCAAGCCGCGCGACCTTGCCCGAGATCGCGGGCTGGTCGTCCTTCATCAGGTCGGTGTCGGACCCGTTCGGATCATAGGTGCCATTGTTCCAGCGCTGCAGCTGGCCGCCCCAGATGCCGCCGAAATACATGTAGCTGGCGCCGTCGTCGTCGGTGAAGACCGACGGGTCGATCGAATAGCTGCCCTGGATATAGTTCGGCTCGGGCTTGAAGGGGCCCATCGGGCTGCTCGACGTCGCGACGCCGATACGGAACGCACCCACGCCGTTCTTGTCCTTCGTCTTGTCGCGCGCGGGGAAGTACAGGTAATAGGTCCCGTCCTTGTAGGCCGCGTCGGGCGCCCACATCTGCTGCGAGGCCCAGGGCACGTCCTTCACGTCCAGCGCCACCGGCCCGATCGTCACCTTGCCGCCCGGGCGGTCCATGCGCAGGATCCGGTAATCGCGCATCGCATACTGGTTGCCCAGGTCGTCATCGGGGATGCCGGCGTCGATGTCGTGGCTGGCATAGATATAGAGCTTGCCATCGAAGACATGGCCCGACGGATCGGCGGTGTAGATTTCCGAGGTCAGCGGCTGCGACAGATATTCGCGCCCTTCGGGCGACATCGCGGCCGTGTTCGCCGCGGCCCCGTCGCCTGCCATCGTGTCCATGTCCGCCTGGTTCTGACACGCCCCCAGCGCCAGTCCAAGCGCCGCCAATGAAACCAGTCCGATCCGCATCCTCAATCTCCTCTGTCAGCCTCTGAACGAGCCGCGCGGCGTGTGATAGCGCTACCACGCGCCGGGGCCAAGCATTGTTGGCGGCTTTTTTCGCGATCCCGCGTTTCGTCCCGTTCCGGTGCGGCGGAAACGGCGTTCCGCCTTGACCAGACCGCCTGCGCCTATATTACTCCTACAAGTTGCAGTTTGACCATTCTGTAAATCAGGCCGCCGACAACAGGCGCCATCTTGGAGAGATTTTGACCGTGACAGCCATGCCATCGGCCCTTGCCCCGACCCGCACCGCCCTGCCGCGCAAGCGCGCCCTGCCCGGGCTGGCCTTCGCCCTCGCCCTTGCGGCGTCCCCGTTCGCCGCGCAGGCGCAGGGCCGCGCCGCCGACGACCGCGCGACCGTCACGGTCGAGGCGGACGAGCCCGGCGCGCAGGTCCATCCCGACGTCTTCGGCCAGTTCATGGAACATCTGGGCACCGGCATCTACGGCGGCGTATGGGTCGGCAAGGATTCGCCCATCCCCAATGACGAGGGCTATCGCACCGACGTGCTGCAGGCGCTGAAGGACATCAAGGTCCCGATGGTGCGCTGGCCCGGCGGCTGCTTCGCCGACGAATATCACTGGCGCGACGGCATCGGCCCGCAAGAGGACCGCCCGGTCAAGATCAACACCAACTGGGGCGGCGTGAACGAGGATAACAGCTTCGGCACGCATGAATTCATGGGCTTTGCCCAGCGGCTGGGCGCGCGCACCTATGTCTCGGCCAACGTAGGCAGCGGCACGCCTGCGGAAACCTCGCAGTGGGTCGAATACATGACCGCGCCCGCAGGCACGACCGAACTGGCGCGCGAGCGCGCGGCCAACGGGCACGAGGATCCCTGGACGGTCGATTACCTCGGCATCGGTAACGAGCTGTGGGGCTGCGGCGGCAACATGACCCCGGAATATGCCGCGGACCTGACCAACCGCTTCATCACCTTCGCCAAGCCCGGCACGGGCGAGATGCTGAAGATCGCCAGCGGCCCCTCGGACGCGAATTACGAGTGGACCGAGACGATGATGAAGAAGTCGGCCAAGCTCATCGACGGGCTGGCGCTGCATTTCTACACCCGTCCGCGCGACGCCAAGTGGGAGGACAAGGGCCCCGCGCTCGGCTTCCCGGAAAGCGAGTGGGCATCGACGCTCGACCACACGCTCGAAATGGACGAGTACATCACCCGCCATTCCGCGATCATGGACAAGTACGACCCTGAAAAGCGCGTGATGCTGGCGGTCGACGAATGGGGCACGTGGTACGATCCCGCGCCCGGTTCCAACCCCGGCTTCCTCCAGCAGCAGAATAGCCTGCGCGATGCGATGGTCGCCGCGCTCAACATCAACATCTTCACCAAGCATGCCGAGCGGGTGAAGATGGCCGCCATCGCGCAGATGGTGAACGTGCTGCAGGCGATGCTGCTGACCGACGGTCCGCGCATGGTCAAGACGCCGACCTATCACGTGTTCGACATGTACGAACCGTGGCAGGGCGCGGCCGTGCTGCCGGTCGAGGTCGCCTCGCCGATGTACCAGAAGGACGACGTGTCGATCCCGGCAATCAGCGTGTCGGCGGTGCGCGGCACCGACGGGCAGGTGCACCTGGCGCTGGTGAACGTCGATCCCGGCAACGCCCACCCGGTCAGCATCGCGCTGGACGGGGTGAACCCCGGCGCCGTCACGGGCCGGATCCTGACCGCCCGCGCGATGGACGCACACAACACCTTCGACAAGCCCGAGGTGGTGAAGCCTGCCGCCTTCACCGGCGCCCGCGTCTCGCGCGGGACCGTGACGGCCACGCTGCCCGCCAAGTCCATCGTGGTGCTGGGCCTGCGCTAGGCACAGGGCGCCGGGCGAAAGGCGCTGAAAAGATGCGTGCCGGGGGCGGGAACCGCCGCTCCCGGCATCGCGAGGTGAGAGGATAAGGCATGAAGACCAGACATATGCTCATGGCCGCGCTGGCCCTGACTGGACTATCGGCGGGCGCTTCGGTCCCGGCCCTCGCACAAGATGGCGCACCGCAGGATGCCGCTGTCCCCGATGACGCGATGACGCCGATCGCGATCCCCGATCAGCCGGACGCGATCCCGCTGGACACGCCGGAACTGCCCGGCGCCACGGCATCCGAAAGCTGGCACCGCCAATATGGCAGCCGCTTTGCCCGCAATGTGACCAAAGCGACGCTGACCCCCTTCCTTCCCGATCCGGCCAAGGCGACCGGCGCGGCGGTG
>JAPYSD010000355.1 GCA_029936705.1 Croceicoccus sp.
GTTCATCTGAATCCAAATGGCGCCAAAAGGCTTCTAATAAGCAAATTTAGAGTTCGAAGTATCAATTGGAGATTTTCGCCTCGAATGCGTTTAGAAGAAGGAAAAGAATGCGATGAGCATCTCCAAGGCCACGATCTCCGCCTCCATTGCCGAACTCTCCGAGTTCCTCATCGTGGATGAAGGCGTCACCCTGACCGATAGCGACGCTCTCGCGCGCGTTGCGACCAAAGCTGAAACGATGATCGTGAACCAGCTCGTTCGTGAAGGGATGGGGATGGTAGAGGCCCAGCGGCTCGCGGATGAAGCGTCCGTCCAGACCGCGCGCGAAACCGACGTCTCCAAGGACTTTACGAAGACAGCCTTCGCAAACCGCGATATGCCTGCAGCGCCTCCTGCAGCAGCAAACGACGCCCCTGAGGTCGAACCAGCAGCTCCCGGCGTGGCCGCCGACCCTCATGCTCCAGCCAACGATGCAGCGTCCAACATTCCTGCCGCGCACAATGACCCGGCTACAACCTCCGCAGCTATCCTAGCCGCACAGCAGCCAGCACCAGCGCGCGCTGCGCCGCGCGGTCCGGCGCCTGTAGCGGGGCAGGAACGCGCAGCGCGCCTGGCTGAACGGATTCCCTATACCGTCGAATGGAAAGCCATCACCGACGTGTTTCGCGGCATTCCCGCAAACGAGGTCGATTTCAACTTCAAGGTACCGGTCTACAACTGGTCCCAGCCGCATCCCGGTATCCCTGCGATCGATCCCGGCTACAACATGGACCCGGAGACGCTCGCAACGGTCCTATATGCTGTCGCAAAGAAGAAATCGACGGCTCTCGTCGGCCCGCACGGCTGCGGCAAGACCAAGCTCGTCGAGCAGGTCGGCGCCCGCCTCAACATGCCCGTCACGATCCTTCCGATGGATGGCTCCATGAGCCGCGCCCAGCTGTTCGGGCAGGAAAAGATCCGGGCCACCGAATATGGCACCGAAAGCTACTTCCAGTACGGCGTCCTGCCCATGGCGCTCGAGGAGCCCGGCATCATCATCTTCGATGAGTTCGACCGCGCTGACGAAGCCCTCCAGTACGCCTGCCACAGCGTCTACGAGCAGACTTTCCTGAAGCTGCTCGAACACGACGGCCGCAAGATCCCGGTGCATGCGCATAACCGTATCTTCGGCACCTCGAACACGAAGGGCCGCGGCTCCGAAGACGGCATGTACGGCATGGCAGGCGAAATGAGCGAGGCGACGCGCGACCGCTGGTCGCTCTGGATCGACGTCGATTACCAGGACATCGAAGATGACCTGAAGGTCCTGAAAGCGAAGGTCCGCGGCGTCGATAGCGATAGTCTGAAAACCATCGCCAGGCTCGCTCACCAGATCCGCGAGGCCTACAAGAACCAGAGCCTCTCCCAGACCTGCTCGCTTCGCCAGCAGCTCGAAGCGGCAGACTACCTCGCTCACCTCATCGAGGTACGCGGCGCCGCCTCGGATGATGAGAAGACCGACGCGATCCATCTCGCCATCAAATCGGTCATCATCGGCCGCGCCAACGACCAGGACGGTCCTTCCATCCAGAACATGCTCGACACGATCCGGCCTGCTGCCTGATCCCCCCTTCTACGGGCCACAGCATGAAATCTCTGAATAGAAGGAAAATGCCATGAGCATCGAGCAGTCCTCGACGGCGAAAACCAGCTTTGGCAGCCCCATCGCCGAACTCTCTCTTCGCGACCGCAAGACCGCCATCACCGGCTACGAGCTACGCCACCAGATCGAAGCGCTCGTTGCCGGCATCGCGGCCAAGAAGATCCGTCACGTCTATTCCGGGACTGGGGCCTGGACGAGCCCTGACGTCATGTGCCTGCCCACGCTGCCGCAGCTGCTCATGTTCCGTCAGAACGAAGTTCGCATCCTCCTCGGTTTTGGGGCGCACGAGATCTGTCACCAGCTCGAATCCGATTTCGAACTCATCAAGACGATCTTCGCTGACATTGAAAATCCGACGAAGGAAGAAATTCGGCTGAAGCACTGGTGGAATGCAATCGAGGACTATCGCATCGAGAAGGTAACGAAGACCGACTATCCAGGCTTCGCTCGCTGGATCAATGCCCTGCGCGAGCATTCGACCCAGCGCTTCCTCGACGATGTCGCGGCCGGAAAGATAGAGCCTGAAGATCTCGCCAATCCTTACCGCTATGGCGCTCTTGCGATCACCTGGCTTGGCGGCATTCTGAACCTCTACCCAACCCGAACCCACGAGCAGGCCCTGAAAACCCTATCGCCGGAACTGCAGGGTTGGGTTCGCAGCCTCGACACGCGCATGATGGCCGTCCAGTCGACCACCGATGCCCTCGATCTCGCCCGCGAACTTCTAGGCGAACTCGATCAGAACAACGAGGAGGTACAGCAGCAGAGCTCTCGGCCGGACAACAACAGCGACCAGACGTCGGACGACAGCAGCGACGACAGCCAGTCTCAGTCCTCGTCGCTGGGCGACGACGATGAAGCAGAAGACGACGCCGAACCGGAGAGCGATGAGACTGACAGCCAGGATGCTGAAGAAAGCGCCGGAAATAGCGATGCCGGCGAAGACGCCGCCGCCGACGATGCTGACGACGCCGAAGGCGACGATCAAGGTTCCGAAAATGGTGCAAGCGGCGACGATGACGAAGGCACCGAGCATGACGAGGATCTCGGCGCCGAAGCAGAAGGCTCCGCCGGCGATCAGCCCGACAACGATACCGCCTCCGACAATGACCAGTCCGGCACGGGCGAAGATGCAGGCAGCACCTCCAGCGATGCCGAAGACGATGACAGTTCCTCGCCGGAAAACGAAGATGAGGGCGATGGCAACGCTGCTGGCGATGCCGCCGATGAAACGAAGCCGAACAGCCAGGGCGAAAGTGGAGACGACGGATCCGACGCGGCCGATCAGAATGCGCAATCCCAGTCTTCTGGCTCTGATGCCAGCGATGGCCAGCCGCAGGATCGGAACTCGCAGTCTTCAGCGCCTCCCAGCGCTCCACAGACCACGAAGAAGCAGCGCGAAGCCGAATCCGACGAGACCGATCTGAATATCGACGATCTCATGGACGAGCTGGCCCAGAAAACGGACGCTGCAGATCAGGTCGAGGCTGATTGCCGCGACGCAGCACCCGAAGCACCTACTTCTGAAGCCAATGACAACGACGATCCGGATGCAAATCTCAACGAGCAGCGCAGGATCAACGTTCAGCGAGCCCAAAGGGAATACGCAGAGGTCAAACGGACCATAGGAAGCGCTGCAGCCCGCAGTGCCGGTGTCGTACGCCGGCTGCTCATGAGCCAGGACAAGGTGAAGCACCGCCAGTTTCGCGAAGAAGGCAACCTCGACTTGTCTCGCCTCGTGCCGATCGTCAGCGGCCACAAGGACGTCTACCGCGATCGCAAGGTCACCCGGGCCGTCAACAGCGCCGTCAGCATCCTGCTTGATCTTTCCTATTCCATGGGTGTGCAAAGACGCGAGCTTTGTCAGAAGGCTTCGATTGCTCTCGATGCCGCTATCACTGGCACATCTACCGATCTTGAAATCACGGGTTTCACCGGCTCCACTTATGATCCTTGGATCTACCAGTTCCGCCGCTTCGGTCAGAAGGGCCAGGCGGCAGCGGCAAGTCTCGGGAACATCATGAAGGTGCAGCAGGGCGGAACGCCCGTCGCTCTCCCGCTTCTCGATGCCCACCGCCGTCTCGAAGCTCACGCCGCACCGCGCAAGATCATGATCGTGATCTCGGATGGCGGCGCCGAGGACTGGCAGCGCGCCCGGCAGGTCCACGACCTGATGGTCGCACGCGGCACCGCCGTTCTCGCCATCGGCATCGAGACCGACATCATCAAACAGTGGGCCGACAACTACCACGTCATCGACAGCGTCGATGAACTGCCTACCGCCCTTACCGGGCTCGTTCAAAATCTCTTCAACACCAGGAAAGCCGCATGAAGGTCGCCCACAACTTCACTTCCCAGACCCGGCAGGGCTGGATCACCGTCGTCTCCGTGACCAAGGACGAGGAAAAATATGCGCTCGTCATAAGCCATGACAACAAGGTCCGCCCGATCATGAAAAGCACGATCGAGGAGATCACCGCTGCAATGTCCAAGCAGACCATCCTCGACCAGCGTGAGATTATCGATCAGATTGCAGCCCAGAAGATCGAAGAGCCGCTCGTGAACTGGCTCAGCGCGAACGAGGGGACCATGTTCCACGTCATTCGCTGGCGCGACGAACAGATGCACGGCTTCGATAGCGCGATCGAAGCGGACGAGTTCGAGCAAAGCAAACCCCAGTCAGCGCCCCGCGAGACCCGCGCACGCAAAAAGACCTTCATGATCGGCTAAACGCGTGCCAGTTCTGATTTTCGATTTTTCCAAGACACGTATCAATCAGGCAGGAGACTGGAATAGTCT
>JAPYSD010000356.1 GCA_029936705.1 Croceicoccus sp.
CTCTGCCGGTCAGCCGTCGCGTGAAGCGGCCCGGCTGGTGGTGGAACACGTCGAGCCCTCGGTCGATGGGGGTGCTTTTCCGGTCAAGCGCTTGGTCGGCGATACAGTGCAGGCATCGGCAGTGATTTTCGCCGACGGGCACGAGCAGCTTGCCGCCGAACTGCGCTGGCGCGCCATTGACGAGGATGCCTGGTTCGCCGCCCGCATGACGCAGGGTGAGAACGATCGTTGGGATTGTGAATTCGAGTTGGCCCGCATGGGGCGTCACGAATTCGTGGTGGAAGCATGGCTCGACCGCTTCGGCGGATTCCAGCGTGATTTCGGCAAGAAGGTCGATGCCGGCGTCGACCAGGAAGTCGACCGTGCCGAGGGCATGACGCTGGTGCGCAAGGCCGCCGAACGCAGCAAGGGCGATCTGGGCAAGACGTTGAAGAAGCAGATTACCGCCATGGAATCCGCCGACGCGGACAAGGCGACCGAATGGCTGCGCTCCGCCGATCTTCGCCGCATGATGGACGAGGCGGACGACCGGCCCCATGCGCTGACCTCTGCCCCGCAGCCGGTGGATGCAGAGCGGGTCGAGGCAGGTTTTTCCAGCTGGTACGAGATTTTCCCGCGCTCCATGACGCCGGACCCCGATCGGCACGGCACCTTTGCCGATGTCGTCGATCACCTCCCGCGCATTCGCGCGATGGGTTTCGACACGCTGTATTTCCCGCCGATCCATCCCATCGGCTTGGCCAACCGCAAGGGGCCGAACAACACGCTGACACCGGAAGAGGGCGATCCCGGCAGCCCCTATGCCATCGGCAGCCCCGATGGCGGGCACGATGCGATCCATCCCGAACTGGGGACGTTCCAGGATTTCGACAGGCTGGTGCAGGCCGCCGCCGATCACGGGCTCGAGATCGCGCTCGACTTCGCGATCCAGGCTTCACCCGATCACCCGTGGCTGAAGGAGCATCCCGGCTGGTTCGCCTGGCTGCCCGACGGCAGCATGAAATATGCCGAGAACCCGCCCAAGAAATACCAGGATATCGTGAATGTGGATTTCTATGGCCCCGACGCGGTGCCGGGCCTGTGGGAAGCATTGCGCGACGTGATTCTGCTGTGGGTCGGGCACGGGGTGAAGACCTTCCGCGTCGACAATCCGCACACCAAGCCGCTGCCGTTCTGGGAATGGATGATCGGCGACGTACGCGCCCGCCACCCGGAGGTCATTTTCCTGTCGGAGGCCTTCACCCGTCCGACCATGATGTACCAGCTGGCCAAGGTCGGCTTCAGCCAGAGCTATACCTATTTCACCTGGCGCGACCGCAAGCAGGAGCTGACCGACTATATCACCGAGCTGACAAGCGAAGCGCCCAAGGATTTCTACCGCCCGCATTTCTTCGTCAACACGCCCGACATCAACCCATTCTTCCTGCAGACCGGGGGCCGCCCCGCGCACCGCATCCGCGCCGTGCTGGCGGCAACCCTGTCCGGGCTGTGGGGCGTGTATTCCGGGTTCGAGCTTTGCGACGCGACCCCGCTGGGCGCGGGCAAGGAGGAATATCTCGATTCCGAGAAATACGAGATACGCGTCCGCGACTGGAACGCGCCGGGCAACATCATCGAGGACGTGACCCGGCTCAACCGCCTGCGCCGCGCCAATCCGGCATTGCAGACGCATCTCAATACCCGGTTCTACGAAGCGCATGATGAGAACGTGATCTGGTACGGCAAGCCCGCTCCATCGGCGGACGGGGCGCTGCGCGAAATGATCATGGTGATGGTCAACATGGACCCCCACGGCGCACACGGCTGCGATTTCGAGGTTCCGCTGTGGGAGTTCGGCCTGCCCGACCACGCGGCGATCGACGTAGAGGACCTTGTTGGCGGCCACCGTTTCCAGTGGCACGGCAAGATCCAGAATATCCAGCTTGCGCCTGATGAGCCCTATCGCATCTGGCGGCTTACACGCGGCGGAGAAGGCGTATGAACGAACAGGTCCATCCCCAGGAAGCCCAGACCGACGGCATGATCACTGCGGCGGACGATCCGCTGTGGTACAAGGACGCGGTCATCTACCAGTTGCACGTGAAGTCGTTCTTCGATTCCAACAATGACGGGATCGGCGATTTTGCGGGGCTGATGGCCAAGCTGGACTATATCGCCGATCTTGGCGTGACGGCGGTGTGGCTGCTGCCGTTCTATCCCTCGCCCCGGCGCGACGACGGCTACGACATCGCCGAATACCGCGATGTCAGCCCCGATTACGGGACGATGGAGGAAGTGCGCGCATTCATCGATGCGGCGCATGAACGCGGCCTGCGCGTGATTACCGAGCTGGTGATCAACCACACCAGCGACCAGCACCCCTGGTTCCAGGCCGCACGTAAGGCGCCGCCGGGCAGCCCGGAGCGCGATTTCTATGTCTGGTCCGACGACGACAAGCTGTATTCGGGCACGCGGATCATTTTCCTCGACACCGAGAAGTCGAACTGGACCTGGGACGACGAGGCGGGCGCCTATTTCTGGCACCGGTTCTATTCGCACCAGCCCGATCTGAACTTTGACAATCCCGAAGTGCTGAAGGAAGTGCTATCGGTGATGCATTTCTGGCTGGATGCCGGGATCGATGGTCTGCGCCTCGACGCCATTCCCTATCTGATCGAGCGGGACGGCACCTCGAACGAGAATTTGCCCGAGACGCACGACATATTGAAGAAGATCCGAGACGACCTCGATGCGCATTACGAAGGCAAGATGCTGCTGGCCGAGGCGAACATGTGGCCCGAGGACACGCAGCAGTATTTCGGCCACAATGACGCCAAGACCGAGGAATGCCACATGGCGTTCCACTTCCCGCTGATGCCGCGCATGTACATGGCGGTGGCGCAGGAAGACCGCTTTCCGATTACTGACATCATGCGCCAGACGCCCGAGATCCCGCCCGATGCGCAATGGGCGATCTTCCTGCGCAACCATGACGAGCTGACGCTGGAAATGGTCACCGATTCCGAGCGTGACTACCTCTGGAACACTTATGCCGCCGACCGGCGCGCGCGCATCAACCTGGGCATCCGCCGCCGCCTTGCCCCGCTGATGGAACGCGACCGCAGGCGGATCGAGCTGATGAACGCACTGCTGCTGACCATGCCGGGCACCCCCGTCCTCTATTACGGGGACGAGCTGGGCATGGGAGACAACATCCACCTAGGCGACCGCGACGGGGTGCGCACGCCGATGCAATGGTCGCCCGACCGCAACGGCGGCTTTTCGCGCGCCGATCCGCCGCAGCTGGCACTGCCGCCGATCCAGGACCCGCTCTACGGGTACGAGGCGATCAACGTGGAGGCGCAGGAGCGCGACCGCCACTCGCTGCTGAACTGGGTCAAGCGGATGCTGGCCGTGCGCGGCGAACACCGCGCGTTCGGGCGGGGCACGCAGACCTTCCTGCGCCCGGCCAATCGCAGCATCTTGGCCTATTTGCGCCAGCATGCGGACGACGCCGGGGCGGAAACCATCCTGTGCGTCGCTAATCTCAGCCGCAATGCGCAGGCGGTGGAGCTGGACCTGCACGAGTTCGAGGGTGCGACCCCGGTCGAGCTGTCGGGCGGTTCGGCGTTCCCCAAGGTCGGGCACCTGCCTTATCTGCTGACGCTGCCGCCCTATGGCTTCCTGTGGTTCGACCTGCGCGCCGATGCCGAGGCGCCCGAATGGTCGAGCGCCGCGCCGGGAGCCGAGGTTGAGCGCCATACCTTTGTCCTGCGGCCGCAGCTGTCGGACATTGCCAAGGACGGCAACCGCCCGGTGCTGGAACAGGACGTGCTGCCCGATTACGTGCGCCAGCGCCGCTGGTTCGGCGCCAAGGACGAGATGATCGAGGGTATCGACCTCGTCCGCATCACCGAGATGCCCAAGGCGAACGACCTGCTGCTGGCGGAAATCCGCGTGCGCACCTCGGCCAGCGAGGCGCTTTACACGCTGCCGCTGGGCATCGCATGGGAAGGCGAGCAGCATGGGCCGTTCGCGTCCAACCTAGCCATCGCCCGCGTCCGGCGCGAGCGTTACGTCGGCCTGCTGACCGACGGTTTCGCGCTGCGCGAATTCGCCTGGTCGGTCAGCCGCGCGATGCTGGACAACGCCCGCGTGCCGACGGATGGCGGCGAGCTGGTGTTCGAGGCGTTGGAGCCCGACATGCTGGAGCCCAACGGCGATCCCGAATGGATCGCGGCGGAGCAGTCCAACAGCACCATGATCATGGGCCGCCAAGTCGTGCTGAAACTGCTGCGCAAGCTGGCCAGCGGCGTGCATCCCGATGCCGAGATGGTCCGCTATCTCGCAAAGGGAGGGTTCGAAGCCGTGCCTCCGATCCTGGGCACCGTGAAGCGCGTGGACGATGAGGGCGAGACGCTGCTGATGATGGCGCAGGCCTTCGTCTACAACCAGGGC
>JAPYSD010000357.1 GCA_029936705.1 Croceicoccus sp.
CAATCATGAAGAGCGCAAGGCACAGGCGCTCGCTCGCAGAATGCCAAATCCGCTGAGAGCACGGATCACCGATAGGACGTTGGAACAGATGCTTGCGGACGAGGACAGCGGCTGTCTCGTCTGTCACAAATGACGAAGCCTACAAATATCGAGGCTCAAGTTTGCAATCTATGATGTCGACAAATCAACTTTCCTTGGTTCCGGGGGCATGCTTGAAATGCCAAAATTAGAATACTGTCATTTTACCATTTCCGTTCTATGTGCCCGTTATGTTTAAGGTTTCGGCCCGCACCGTTCTTGAGCTCGGTTCAGAGCTCATCAGCTCCGACGCGATCGCATTCTATGAGCTTATCAAGAACGGTGTTGACGCAGGGACGAAGGACGGCGTCACGATCAAATTCAAGGTTGTCCTCGCCCGCAGGGACTATCTCGAGTTGCGCCATACCGTGAACCGCCTGCGAAATATGCCCGACAATGGCAATCATGCGGAAGATGAGTTCGATTTCGAGGAAGCGCTTGCCGAACTGCTCGATGAAACCCGTGCCCGCCTCTTCAGCGATGCAGGCAAGCTTTACGATAGGGCGATCGAATTTCTCGAGAATATCGACGATCTCGACGAATACGATGCTGCGCTAGAAGAGATTGATGCGCTCAACCAGGTAACGGTTTCTGACACCGGGTCGGGCATGTCCTTGGAACAGCTCGAAACCGTGTTTCTGGTTCTCGGAACCAAATCGCGCAAAGAAGAAGTCGACACTGCGTTTGAAGACGGTGTCAGCGAAGCTCCGTATTTGGGCGAGAAAGGCATAGGCCGGCTCTCCGCAATGCGTCTTGGCGACCGGCTGACAGTTCGAACCGCCCGTGAAGAAGACGAGACCTTCAACATCTTGGACATCGATTGGACCGACTTCGAAGATCCGCAAAAGATGATCGAGGATGTCACGATCGAACCGCGCGTGGGCGGAGAGAAGCCGCAACCGGACTACAGCGGGACTGACATTCGCGTCCGCAGGCTAAAGGCCAATTGGGATCGCAACCGTGTTGAACGGCTTGCCGTTGATGATTTTTCGTTGCTTGCCAACCCGATTGGAAAGTCCAAACGCCACCGCATTGCCATTTTCTGGAACGGCGAGCGCATCAATTTTGCCCGGCTTGACAAAAATTTCCTTTCTCATGCCCACGCGACCCTCAAGGGTGAGTATAAGATCCGGGACGGCTCTCCCGAACTCACGCTGCGAATGGAGCTCGTCAATCTTGGGTTCGAGCATCCCGTCGAGCACCAGATCGAGACATTGAAATTCGACGATTTGCTCGCCGCACTGGTCGGCCTGCGTCAAAAACGCAGCCGGGAAAACAAGCGTGATGTAAACGCAGCCGCACTGACTGACGTCGGACCTTTCAATTTCGAACTCTATTGGTTCAATCGCGCAACGCTGCGAAAGGGCCGGAGTACAGGCGATTACCAGGCTTTGCGCAAATTGCTCGACCAATGGATGGGAGTGCGACTCTATCGCGACGGATTCAGGGTCTATCCCTATGGTACCGAAGATGATGACTGGCTCGAACTCGATCGCACAGCTCTGCGCGCAAAGGGCTATGCGCTCAACCGGATTCAGTTTGTAGGACAGGTAGATATTGGCCGCTTCAGCAATCCGCATCTAATCGACCAAACCAACCGAGAGGGTTTGCGGCACACCCCAGAAGAAGCGGTTCTCAAAGAGGCGATACAGCTCGCTGTCGACAGGCTACGCGACGAAATGAAGCGCGTCGAAAACGCTTTCAAGAAAAACAAGCCGAGAGTGCCGACGGACCCGACCCGTACGAAAGCCCTCGAACAGCGGATGAAGAAAGCAATTCGCGCGCTCGCCCGATCGGCCGATGAAGACCAGCGAGAGATCGTCGCCGAGTTTGAAGAGATGCGTGAAGAATTTTCCCGGTATGCCGCAGAAGCGCGGGAGCGGATTCTCGAGCTCGAGCAGGATACCGATCAGATGGTCGCGATGGCCGGCGTAGGTCTGATGGTCGAGGTCGTTGCCCACGAATTGGCTCGATCCGCCGAGGATGCGCTCGACACGCTAAACAAGCTTCAGCGTAAAAACGTACCGGAAGAGGTACGAAGCAGGTTGGAAAGTCTGCGCGCGTCGATGAAAGCGATAAGCAAGCGGCTTCGTATTCTCGACCCGCTCAGCGTGAGTGGCCGACAACGCAAGGAGGCGTTCGAACTTGACGAGCTTGTCCGCGACCTCCTCAGTGCCCACGAAGCGCAGTTCGACCGACACCATGTCAAACTTGAAACGCATTTCCCCGATCGTCCGGTTGCGCTGAAAGCCGTCAAAGGCATGGTCGCACAGGTTATTGAAAACCTCGTTTCCAATTCTGTCTACTGGATGGATATTGAGCGCGAACGCAAACTGGGCTTCAAGCCGCTGCTCACGATAGCGGTGGAGGACAATCCACCGCGGGTACGGGTAACCGATAATGGGCCCGGTATATCGCCCGAATACGCCGAGCGGGTTTTCGACCTGTTTTTCTCGCTGAAGGACAAGAGCCGACGGCGCGGACTCGGGCTGTTCATTGCCCGCGAGGCAGCGGAGCACAATGGCGGCGCGCTTGTCATCGACACCGAAATTGTAAACCGCGAGGGACGATACACCACGTTCGATTATCGCGTCATCGGAAGCGATGAATGACGGACAAGGAAATCATCGCCGCGGCGGGCATAAAGTCCGCGCTCATTGTCGATGATGGCTATGACCTAGTACCGCGCGCGAGCGAGCTTGCAGATGTAGACTGGGATATCTTTTTCGACGACGCCATTGGCGACGCGCTCGAGCGCTTGGAAGCCGTTTTCCCGGGCTTTGACCCCGATGAGAGAGCCGATCTTCGCGGTGATGACGCCTTCATTCAAGCGCTGTGGGAACACCGTGGAGTTCTTGACGATCTGGTTCGCGACCTGTTCGCCGACTATGTCGCGAAGAGCCTGCGAGACATCAAAGCTCTCGGTGAGATCGAAGAAATACTGACCGATCTCGGGATTGCGTTCACCAAAGCAGGACGCGACTTTGTCAAAGCTGCCGAGCAGGTGGACCTCATCATCATCGACCTTTTTCTTGGTGCCGCCCAGTCGGACGAAGACAGGCAAACGACTGTAGCCGGCCTGAAAAAAGTGATCGACGGCCGTGACGCCCCCCCCGCAGTTGTTCTGATGTCGCAGATCAGCCTCACAGAAGAGGCACCCGGGCTTCGCGACGAGGTCGAGCTCCACGCATCCGGTTTCCGCAGCATCCAGAAAAAGGTAATCAAGAAGGGCGCTCGAATGCGGCGCATCATCGCAACCTTGGCGACGCACCGTGAAGATAGTCTCTTGCTGGCGGAATTCACTAAGAAGTGGAAGACCGGCGCATCTGACGCGGTCGAACGTGCGGGACGAGAATTGCGAAGAATCGATATCGACGACCTGCATCATATCAAATCGCTGCTTTTATCAGCCGAAGGACTGCTGCCATCAAGCTATATGGTCAGCGTTCTCGACCGCGTCCTTCAATATGAAATCGAAGCCGACAAGGAAATCCTGTCCGGAGCCGAGGCGCTAGACAAAATAAGCGACAAGCCGGCTCCTTTGACGATCGCTAAGGGAAAGGACAGTTTCCGCCTCATCGAGCGGACGGTCTTCGCTAATCCCGAGCGGCGCAAGCGAGACAATGGCTCGGTCTGGCCACTCACATTTGGTGACATTCTCATGTCCCGGCTCCAGGGATCGGTCAGCAAGGCCAGCATTTTCAAAGGCGACCCAAACAGGGTGTTTTTCGTTGCCTCGCCGGAATGTGATCTGCTGCGTGGCAAAAACCTCCACGCAGCACTGCTTATCGGAGGTACCCTAGAACCGCTCGCTATGACGGAGCCACTTTTTGGCGAAGACAAGACGACGCCAATCATCACACGCGGGAAGAAGCGTTATCAGATCAGATGGGACTTCGGATTTCCAGCTACAATTACGCTCCAACGCGCGAAAAATCACTTGGCGTCGGACGGGTCTGCAAAGATTGCGGAAACTTTAAGGGACGTTAGCGCCCTCAATCTGCGGCAACAATATCTCGATCACATCGGACGCGTGGGAATGATGGCCCTGCCTCCTCGTACTTTCAACATAACCGTGCAATGCGCCTACCCGACAAAAAATGGCGACCTCGTCGTAATCAAGATCGGTAGCAAATCCGATCTGACAGGTGTGATGCATATCGATCAGCGCACCAAGACCGCACGCATCGCCTTCGACCAGACGCAGGAAGACGATTTTGCCGATGCGATCTTGGGTATCGACCTCGGTGATGTCGCCACCAATAGTCGATCCGAAATAGAGGCGCTCCAGCAGCAAACCCAGCTTCAGCAGTTGTTCCGCACAGGCTTCCAGAACCTAAAATATCCACTTTAACCC
>JAPYSD010000358.1 GCA_029936705.1 Croceicoccus sp.
AGCCGGTTGTATGCGCCGCGAAACTTGAAGGCGCCGCCGATCTGCGCGCCTTCGAACTTGAGGAGAACCTGTCTGCCGGTCCGTTCGTCGAGGAAGGGCGAGTGCAGCAAGGGCGTGCGCACCGCGACGCCGCGGATGATGTCGGCGGCGTCTTCCACGTCGCGCGGACCGATCGCGAGGGGCGTCTTCATCGTTCTTCCGCCCGCCGTCTAGCCTTGGCGCAGTTCCGTCGCCAGCAGGCGGAATTCGTCGGCACGCGGGCTGCCGCGCCGCCAGACCAGCGCGATCTGGCGCGTCGCGTTCTTCGATTTCAGCGGGCGGGCCACCACGTCGGTCCCATCCAGGATCCCCGCCTCAAGAGCCATTTCGGGCAGCATGGTAAGTCCAAGGCCATTGTCGACCATCTGCACCAGCGTGTGCAGCGAAGTGCCGATCATGGTCGCGGACGCGCGCAGTTCGGGCCGGTTGCAAGCCGCGAGCGCATGTTCCTTGAGGCAGTGCCCGTCTTCCAGCAGCAGCAGGCGCGCCTCGTCGATCATCGAGGGGGGCACCTGTTCGGGCGGGTCGCGGGGATCGTCCTTGGGAAAGGCGACGAACAGGCGGTCGTCGAAGATCACTTCGCTGTCCACCTCGCCGGTGGCGTAGGGCAGGGCGAGCAGCACGCAGTCCGCGCGCCCGTGCTGCAGCGATTCGATGGCGTCGGCGCTCGGCTCCTCGCGCAGGAAGAGCTTGAGGCTGGGCCGCTCCTTGCGCAGGCGCGGCAGGATGCGGGGCAGCAGGAACGGGGCGATGGTGGGGATCACGCTCATGCGCAGTTCGCCCGACAGCGGCTTGCCGGCCGATTGCACCAGTTCGGCCAGTTCCTCCGCCTCGCGCAGCAGGACGTGCGCCTTGGCCACGACGCGTTCGCCCAGCGGGGTAAAGCGCACGACGCGGCGGGTGCGTTCGACGAGGGTCACGCCCAGCAGCGATTCCAGTTCGCGGATGCCGGCGGACAGGGTGGACTGCGAAACGTAACAGCTTTCCGCCGCGCGCCCGAAATGGCGCTTTTCATGCAGCGCCAGCAGATATTGCAGCTGCTTGAGCGTGGGCAGATAGGTGTTCTTCAAGGCGACCTATTCCGTCGCTTCCGGCTCCGCGGATTGCGGGACGTCGTCGATATGGGTCATCTTCAGCCGCCCGTTCTCGACCGCGAAGGCCAGCTTGCCCTCGACCAGGTCCAGCGCGTCGCGGCCGAATTCCTGGTAGCGCCAGCCTTCCAGCATGGGCAGGTTCTTGCGCACACCCGCGGCCAGCGCCTCGAGGTCGTCGGCCCGCGCGATCAGCCGCGAGGCGACATCGATCTCGCGGCTTCGGATCTTGAGCAGCAATTTCAGCAGGTCGGCGACCAGCGCGCCTTCCTTGCCCAGCGGCACGCCCTTCTTGCGTTCGGGCATCTCGTCCTTGGGCAGGGGCTCGGCCTCGTCCAGGACCTTCATCAGGCGCCTGCCGATGTCGTTGTCCTTCCAGCCGCCCGACAGGCCGCGCACCTTGGCAAGGTCGCCCTGCTTCTTGGGTGGGTGACCGGCAAGGTCGGCCAGGGTCTCGTCGCGGATGATGCGACCGCGCGGGATGTTCTTGTCCTGCGCCTCGACCTCGCGCCATGCGGCCAGTGCCTTGAGCCGGCCCAGCACCTGCGGATTGCGCCCGGTCGAGCGGATGCGGTGCCACAGGGTTTCCGGATCGGTAGCGTAATTTTCCGGATCGGCCAGCTTTTCCATTTCGCGGTTCAGCCATTCGCCGCGGCCCGTCTTGATCAGCTTCTTCAGCATCTTGGGGAAGATGCGCGAGAGATAGGTGACGTCGCCGATGGCATATTCGATCTGCCGGTCGGTCAGCGGGCGGCGGCTCCAGTCGGTGAAGCGGGCGCCCTTGTCGACCTGGATGCCCAGCCAGCTGTCGACCAGGTTGGAATAGCCGATCTGCTCGGATTGGCTGATTGCCATCATCGCGATCTGCGTGTCGAAGATCGGATGCGGGGTCTTGCCGGTCAAATTGTAGATGATCTCGACGTCCTGGCCGCCCGCGTGGAAGATCTTGAGGACCTCCTCGTTCTCGGTCAGCAGGTCGAGCAGGGGCTTCAGGTCGATGCCGTCCGCCAGCGGGTCGATCGCGGCAGCCTCTTTCCCGTCCGAGATCTGGACCAGGCAGAGCAGCGGCCAATAGGTCGATTCCCGCATGAATTCGGTGTCGACGGCGACGAAGTCCGCCGTGGCCATCCGCTCGCAGATGTCGGTCAGCGCCTCGGTCGTGGTGATCAGTTCGTGAATTTTCATGGCTTCGCGCGGGTTACGCCGCATGGACGCCGCTGGCAATCATGTGCGGGGGGCGCATCCCCCTCTTTTTTGCAGTGCGAAAGCGCGGGCGCGCCCTTCGCGTCAGGCCGGGCGGCGGCGCAAGCGGTCGAACAGGCTGGTAACCAGGCTGGTGGATACGGGCGCGGTGTCGTTCGCGGGCTCTTCGACGGGGCCCGCATCGCGGATGCGGCGGCGCAGGCTGGTGCCACTGACCTGGCCATCGTCCTGGAAGATGCTGCCAGGATCGTAGTCTGCGGGGCGAGGGGCAAGCGAGAGGCTGGCGAACTTCGATTCCTCGACCTCGCCGTCCTCGCCGTCCTCGATCAGGTCGTAATATTCGCCGCGCGTGTACACCGGCGCGTCGAAGAAGGGATAGCTTTCGTTGCTGCCGACCAGCACGGTGACCGCGCGCGGTAGGCCGCGCCCCTCGATCACCGAGCGGACCGCCTGGTGCATGCGGACCGCGACGAAGGCATGGCCCAGCGCCATCGCGTCGCAATCGGCGGGATCGGTCAGCAGCCCGTCCTGGTGCAGGCGTTCGTAGGCCAGCACCTCGCCATAGACGCCGCCCAGGCCGCGCACCTGTATCTCGGCCCCGGCTTCCTCGAACGCGCTGCGCCATACGCCTGCCTTGCGGCCATAGCCGTGGATGATCTCTTCGCGCCCGGCGCGGGCAAAGGCGAAGGCGGTGTCGGTGAAATAGAGCGTTTCGAGGTCGGGTTCGCGGAAATTGCTGCGTTCCGGGTCGGGCGCCGGCAGCGACAGCGGAGCGCTGATGTCGACCGACATGGCGGTGACCGGCTGGTCGGGGCGGTCGATCTTCTGAAAGACCTGGTCCAGCGTTTCCCAGCCGATCAGGCGCACGGCGCTGACGGGGGTGGCCTGCGCCAGCTTGGCGATGTCGTGGCGCCCGTCGTTCAGCTCCATCAGCTGCGCCTCGATCAGCGTGGCCGCCACGTCGGGCTGGCCGCGCCGCATCAGCGATTCGACATTGCCAAGAAACTGGTCGAGCTCGTCTGCTGACTCGAAAATCTCGCTGGCGAAGATGTCGGTTACGGACATGAACAAGTTCTCCTGGCGCACGTGTTCCGGTGCATGCCCCACTGTCATAATCGGCCTTTGGTTAAGAATGGCTTGGCCGGCATGCTTAACGCGCGTCCCGGTCCGGCGCGCGGACCGGACACGGATTGCAACCAAGAGGCGGAAGGAACAGCGGAATATCCGCGCCCGCCGCCCTGCCGCCTCTTGCCCGCACCGGCAGGCTTGCGGCTTGCCGTCCGGAACCTTCGTCTATCGCACGGCAGGCTTAACATCGGGTAACCATCCCCTCCGCGAAGGTCCGGTGCGGCCCGCCGTCCCGCCGTGCGCGGCGAAATGCACCGCTGCGCAAGCGGCTACTGGAAAAGCGGTGCGGATTGACCTAGTGCGCGGCGCAACATTCGATTTCGGCGGCCCGGCACGGGCGGCCTGCCCATCCAGACCAAGACGAGAAGCGAACCCTTTCCATGCATGCCTATCGCACCCACACCTGCGGCGCCCTGACGGCGGCGAATGTCGGCGAGACGATCCGCCTTTCGGGCTGGATCCACCGCAAGCGCGACCATGGCGGCGTGCTGTTCGTGGACCTGCGCGACCATTACGGCATCACCCAGATCGTCGCGGACGAGGACAGCCCCGCGCTGGAAGTGCTGGACGGCCTGCGCGTGGAATCGGTCGTGACCATCGACGGCGAGGTCAAGGCCCGCAGCGAGGGCACGGTCAACGCGAACCTGCCCACTGGCGAGATCGAGGTCTATGCCCGCGGCATCATCGTGCAGAGCCGGGCCGAGGAACTGCCCATGCCCGTCGCGGGCGAGCAGGAATACCCCGAGGAAATCCGGCTGAAGAACCGCTTCCTCGACCTGCGGCGCGAAAAGGTGCACGCGAATATCGTGCTGCGTTCAAAGGTGATCTCGTCGATCCGCCGCCGCATGATCGACAAGGGCTTCACCGAGTTCCAGACCCCGATCCTGGGCGCATCGAGCCCCGAGGGCGCGCGCGACTACCTGGTGCCCGCGCGTCTGCATCCGGGCCGGTTCTATG
>JAPYSD010000359.1 GCA_029936705.1 Croceicoccus sp.
GCGCGGACTAGGACGGCCAGACCTACCACCTCCCCGGCGACACCATGTCGGGCGCGGTCGCCGCGGCGCTGGGCGCCGCGCGCCTGCTGCTGCTGACCGACGTGGCGGGCGTGCTCGACAAGCAGGGCGGATTGCTGACCGACCTGTTCCCCGACGATGTCGACGCGCTGGTCGAGGATGGCACCATCACCGGCGGCATGATACCCAAGCTGGAAACCTGCGTTCAGGCCGTCGAGGCTGGCTGTGAGGCCGCCGTGGTGCTGGACGGCCGCGTGCCCCACGCCATGCTGATCGAGATCTTTACCGAGCGCGGCGCAGGCACCATCGTGAGGAGCCGCTGATCATGCGCCGTTCGACCCTTGCAACGCTGGCCCTTCCCGCCCTCGCCCTGCTGACGGCGGGCTGCGGCGACAATGGCCAGCCCGCGGCCGACACGCAGGACACGCAGCAGGCCGAGCCGCAGCTCGATCCCCTGTCGATCGAGCTGAGCGATCCCGAGCCCGCCCCCAAGCCCGAATTCACGATGATCCTTCCGGGGCCCGAGCAGAAGGATCCCAAGTCGCTGCTGACCTACTGGTCCGGCGCGGTCGAGGCTGGCGACGTCGATGCCGCCCGCCGCGCGTGGCGCAAGGAAGTGCGCACCGGCGGCACCGCCCCGCGCTGGGCCAACCTGTCCGGCATCACCGTCACGTCGGGCGACGGGCGCATGGAAGGGGCGGCAGGCTCGCTCTATTATACCGTGCCGGTCACGCTGAAGGGCAAGTCGATCGACAATGCCGATGTCGACCTGGAAGGCACGATGACGCTGCGCCGCGCGAACGACGTTCCCGGCGCCAGCGCGGACCAGCTGAGCTGGCGGATCGAAAGCATCAACTGGAACGGCTGACGCTCGCGCCCTTCCCCGCCTGATACACCGCGCCGCTTGCCCTTGCCCGCCCCGCTCGGCTAGACGAGGCGTTCCCTCAATATTCCGGCCCAAGGACCACAAGCCATTACCGTTTTCCTGGCCCTGCTCATCCAGATTCTCAGCTATCTGGTGAATATCATCGTCGTGCTGGTGATCGTGCAATTCGTGCTGTCGCTGCTGATCTCGTTTAACGTGGTCAACATGCACAACCAGTTCGTGTCGGCGATCTATACCGCGCTGAACGCCTTGCTCGAACCCATCCTGCGGCCGATCCGCAGGATCATGCCCAACACCGGCGCGATCGACTTTTCGCCGCTGGTGCTGATCGTCGGGCTGAACGTGCTGATCATGATCCTGAACGCGGTCTATCGCTCGGCGGTGGTCTACTAGCATGGGCGACATCATCGACGGAAAGGCGTTCGCCGCCCGTCTGCGCGGCGAGGTGGCCGATGGCGTGGCCGCATTCCGCGCCGCCGCGGGCCGCGCGCCGGGCCTGGCCGTGGTGCTGGTGGGCGAGGACCCGGCCAGCGCGGTCTATGTGCGGTCCAAGCACAAGGCTTGCGTCGCGGCGGGCATGGAAAGCTTCGAACACCGCCTGCCCGCCGACACGCCAGAAGCGGAGCTGCTGGCGCTGATCGAGCAGCTGAACGCCGATCCGGCGGTCGATGGCATCCTGGTGCAATTGCCGCTGCCCAAGCATATCGACGAGATGAAGGTGATCGAGACGATCGACCCCGACAAGGACGTCGACGGCTTCACCATCGGCAGCGCGGGCCGCTTGGCCACCGGACAGGAAGGGTTCGTCGCTTGTACCCCGCTGGGCTGCCTGATGCTGCTCAAGGACCGGCTGGGCGACCTGTCGGGCAAGAGCGCGGTGATCATCGGGCGCTCCAACATCGTGGGCAAGCCGATGGCGCTGCTGCTGCTGCGCGAAAGCTGCACCGTCACCATCGCGCACAGCCGCACGCAGGACCTGCCCGCCGTGGTGCGCGGCGCGGACATCGTGGTGGCCGCCGTGGGCCGCCCCGAAATGGTCAGGGGCGACTGGCTGAAGCCAGGCGCGACCGTGATCGACGTCGGCATCAACCGCGTGCCCGCAGGCGATGACAAGACAAAGCTGGTCGGCGACGTCGACTTTGCCGAGGCGATGGATGTCGCGTCTGCCGTCACGCCCGTTCCCGGCGGTGTCGGGCCGATGACCATCGCCTGCCTGCTGCACAACACGCTGGAAGCCGCGAAAAGGCGCGAGAAGATTGGCTGAGCTGCGGTCATGGCTGCGCGGCGGGCTGGTCGTTTCGGCCATGCTGGCGCTTGCCGCGTGCAGCGGCCAAGGCGGAAGTCCGGACTATGGCCGCTATGACCGGCTGATGAAGCCTATCGCGCAGCCGGGCCAGGTCGTGGCCGCCGAAGTCGCCTTTGCCCAGCGCGCCCGCGAAAAGGGCCAGTGGAGCGCGTTCCGCGAATATGCGACCGACGATGCGATCATGTTCGTGCCGCAGGTCGTCAATGCGCAGCAATGGCTGAAAGGCCGCACCGATCCGGCGCAGTCCGTCCGCTGGCAACCGCACGAGATCTGGTCGAGCTGCGACGGATCGCTCTCGGTCAGCTATGGCGCGTGGCAGCGGCCCGACGGATCGACCGGCTGGTTCAACACCGCCTGGGTCAGGCAGGGCGACGGCAGCTATCGCTGGACCATGGACCACGGCGACGAGGCGGCCGAGCCGATTGCCGCGCCCGACATCATCGCCACCCATGTCGCATCGTGCGAAGGCGCAGCGCCGCAAGGCCCGCAGCCCCCCGCCCATTCCGATGCGCCCTACGGCATCAGCCAGGACGGCACCTTGCGCTGGGACGTGCTGGTCGCAGACGATTGCGCGCGCACGATCAATATCCGCATGAAGCAGGGCGAGGACTGGGGCGACCCGGTCTTTACCCGCAATATCGCCGCCCCCGGCGGTGCGAGCTGCGCAGCCTGACATGTTCGAACTGTTCGCCTCTGCCTTTGCCACGCTGTTCGTGGTGATCGACCCGCCTGGCTGCGCGCCGATCTATTACGGCCTCACTAGCGAGATGCCCGCGTCCGAACGCCGCGCGCAGGCGATCCGCGCCACCGTGATCGCCAGCAGCATCCTGCTCGTCTTCGCGCTGTTCGGCGAACAATTGCTGGGCGCGCTGCATATCGAACTCGATTCCTTCCGCATCGCGGGCGGCATCATGCTGTTCCTGATCGCGCTGGAAATGGTGTTCGAAAAGCGGACCGAACGGCGCCACGAACGCGCCGACATGGTCAAGGCCACGCCCGAGATCGAGGATGTCTCGGTTTTCCCAATGGCCATGCCGATGCTGGCAGGTCCGGGCGCGATCGCGTCGATCATGCTGCTGATGGCACGGGCCGAGGGGATCGAGCAGACCTTCGTGATCCTGGGCGCGCTGGCATCGGTCATGGTGCTGACGCTGCTCGCCCTTTTGGCATCCGCGCCGCTGATGAAGCTGCTGGGCCAGCAGTTCGAGGCGGTCATCACCCGGCTTCTTGGCGTGTTGCTGGCCGCACTGGCCGCGCAATTCGTGATCAACGGGATCGAGGGCAGCCTCGGCGTCTGAAGCCGCGGCCTGCTACTGCAGCGTCACCGAATCGTCGTCGCCGTGGCGGCCAAAGAACTGCATCAGCTGCACCAGCAGCGTGCACCGCTCGCCCAGCGTGTCGGTTTCCAGCAGCGCCTGCTTGGCCGCGGCATCGAACGGGGCGACCTGCGCCACCCCGTTGATCAGCGACATGTCGTCCAGCCGCGACACCTGCTCCCAGTCGACCGAATAGCCCTGCGCATCGGCAAAGCTCTTCGCCTCTTCCTCGAACGCCGCGCGTTCGACGGGCAGCAGCGCGACTTCGTCATTGTCGGCCAGCAGTTCGGCGCGCACCTGCCGGAACGGGGTATCGACTTCCATTTCCTGCGTGACGCGAAACCGGCTGACCCCGTCGAGCACGATGTTGAAGCGGCCGTCCTCCAGCGCCTCGACCTCGCCGATGCGGCCCAGGCAGCCGACATCGAACAGCGGCGCGCCCTCGGACGCGCGGTGCGGCTGGATCACGCCGATCATCCGGTCGCGCGCCAGCGAATCCTCGACCAGCGCGCGGTAGCGCGGCTCGAACACGTGCAGCGGCAATTGCAGCCCGGGGAACAGGATCGCCCCCGAGAGCGGGAATATCGAGATACGCGTCGTTTCGAGGCCTGAACCCATGTCCGCTCCGCCGATCATCCGAACAGCAACAGCGAAAGACGCCTGCGGGTGGAGGCGACCCACGGATCGTCCAGTCCCACCGCCTCGAACATCTGCAGCAGCTTCGCCTTGGCCGCGCCATCGTTCCAGGCGGGATCGCTCTCGATCATCTTCAGCAGCGTGTCGGCGGCCTCGTCCCGCGATCCGGCGGCGAACACGGCCTGCGCGAACTCGAACTGCGCCTCCATGTCGGCGGGACGCTCTGCCGCGGCCTTGCGCAGCGCTTCCAGTG
>JAPYSD010000360.1 GCA_029936705.1 Croceicoccus sp.
GCGAGGATGTGGGTGGCCAGTCGGTCGAGGAAGAAGCGGTCGTGCGAGATGACCACGGCGCAACCGGCGAAATTCTCGATCGCGTCTTCCAGCGCGCCCAGCGTTTCCACGTCGAGGTCGTTGGTCGGTTCGTCGAGCAGGAGCACGTTGCCGCCCTCCTTCAGCATCTTGGCCATGTGGACGCGGTTGCGTTCACCGCCCGACAGCTTGCCGACGTTCTTCTGCTGGTCCTGTCCCTTGAAGTTGAACGCGCCGACATAGGCACGCGTCGACATGTCGTGGCCGTTGACCTTCATGTAGTCGAGCCCGTCCGAGACTTCCTGCCAGACATTGTTCTTGTCGTTGAGGTGGTCGCGGCTCTGGTCGACGAAGCCAAGGTGGACCGTGTCGCCGATGGCCACCTCGCCGCTATCGGGCGTTTCCTTGCCGGTCAGGATTTTGAACAGCGTCGATTTACCCGCGCCATTGGGGCCGATCACGCCGACGATTCCGCCCGGCGGCAGGGTGAAGGACAGGTCCTCGAACAGCAGCTTGTCGCCGTATGCCTTCGAGATGTTCTTCGCCTCGATCACCTTGCTGCCAAGGCGTTCGGGCACCTGGATGACGATCTGGGCCTTGCCGGGACGGCGGTCGGCCTGCGCTTCCTGCAGCTGCTCGAACTTGCGGATACGCGCCTTGGACTTGGTCTGGCGCGCGGCGGGGGTCTGGCGGATCCACTCCAGCTCTTCCTTGAGAGCCTTGGACCGGCCGCTTTCCTCGCGCTCTTCCTGCGAAAGGCGCTTGGCCTTCTTCTCGAGATAGGTCGAGTAGTTGCCCTCGTACGGGAAGTACTTGCCGCGATCGAGCTCGAGGATCCAGCCCACCACGTTGTCGAGGAAGTAGCGATCGTGGGTGATCATCAGCACCGCGCCCGCATATTCCTTGAGGTGGTTTTCCAGCCATTCGACGCTTTCCGCATCGAGGTGGTTGGTCGGTTCGTCCAGCAGCAGGATCGACGGCTTCTGGATGAGCAGGCGGGTCAGTGCCACGCGGCGCTTCTCACCGCCCGACAGGTCGGTGACCGGCCAGTCGCCGGGAGGGCAGCGCAGCGCTTCCATCGCGATTTCCAGCTGGTTGTCCAGTGTCCAGCCGTCGACCGCGTCGATCTTGTCCTGCAGTTCGGCCATCTCAGCGCCCAGCGCGTCGAAATCGGCGTCTTCCTCGGCCATTTCCATGCCGATGGCGTTGAACCGCTCGACCATGTCGGCAGTCTCGCGCGCGCCGTCCTTGACGTTTTCGAGCACGGTCTTGCTCGGATCCAGCTCGGGCTCCTGCTCGAGATAGCCGACGGTGATATTCTCGCCCGCCCATGCCTCGCCGGTGAAGTCCTTGTCGACGCCGGCCATGATCTTGATCAGCGTGGACTTGCCCGCGCCGTTGGGGCCGACGATGCCGATCTTGGCGCCCTGGTAGAACTGCAGGTTGATGTCGGAAAGCACCGGCTTCTGCGCGCCGGGGAAGGTCTTCGTCATGTTCTTCATGACATATGCGTATTGGGCGGCCATCGGACGTCCTTCGTGACGAATAGGGTGTTTGGAAGAGTTGACGCGCAGATAGGGGCTATGGCCCCGCCGGGCAAGCGGTTAGCGAGATGTGGGGAACCGGCGACGCGCCGTCTCGACAGGAGGGGGCGGGCGCATTAGCAAACCCGTCATGCACAAGACCTTCCTCGCGCTCGCCGCGCTTTCCGCCAGCGTTTCCACCCTTGCCGTGCAGCCCGCTGCCGCGCAGTCGATGCCCGATGCCGACATCGCCGCCGCGCGTGACGAGGCGATGGCCGGAGACGACGTCGCATGGGATTTCGTCGAGGGCATCACGACCGAGATCGGGCCGCGCATGGCAGGGACCGAGGACGAGGCGCGGGGCCGCGAATGGGCGATGCGCTGGCTTAAGGCGCAGGGCTTCTCGAACGTGCGGGACGAGCCTTTCACCATGCGGACGTGGGTGCGCGGCGAGGAAGAGGCCGAGATCGTATCACCCTTTCCGCAGCCGATGCATGTCACCGCGCTGGGGAACAGCGCATCGACCGGGGCCAAGGGGCTGACGGGCGAAGTCGTCGTCTTCCCGTCGCGCGCCGCGCTGGAAGCGGTGCCCGATGGCAGCCTTGGCGGGCGGATCGCCTATATCTCGCACGGGATGAAACCCACGCAGGACGGCTCCGGCTATGGCCTTGCCGGACCGGCGCGCTGGACCGGTGCCTCGCTGGCCGAGAAGAAGGGCGCGTCGGCCATCGTCATCAAGTCGATCGGCACCGACCATCACCGCAATCCCCACGCCGGCGGTACGACATTCGATGAAGGCCAGGACGCGATCCCCGCAGGCGCGCTGTCGATCCCCGATGCCGAGAACCTGGAACGCATGGCCCAGCGCGCCGCCGCTGCGGGCAAGCCGCTGATGATGAAGCTGACGCTGACCCCGCGCGACCTGGGCCAGACGACCAGCGGTAACGTGATCGCCGAGATTCCCGGCAGCGACCCCGATGCGGGCGTGGCGCTGCTGGCCTGCCATCTCGACAGCTGGGACCTGGCGACAGGTGCGTTCGACGACGGTGCGGGCTGCGGCATCATCGCGGCGGCGGCCAAGCGCGTGGCGGCGATGGGGCAGCCCCGCCGCACGATCCGCCTGCTGTTCGCCGGGGCCGAGGAAGTCGGCGTGTTCGGCGGCGATGCCTATGGCGCCGCGCACAAGGACGAGGCGCATGCCTTTGCAATGGAAAGCGATTTCGGCGCGGACAACATCTGGCGGGTCGATACGACGCGGCTGGGCGCACCGCTGGCGGACCGGTTGGCGGCCCTGCTTGCCCCGATGGGCGTGACGCGCGGAACGCAGCCCGCGACGGGCGGTGCCGATACGGGCGCGATCGTCGAGGCGGTCGAGCCCACGGTCATCGACCTGCAGCAGGATGGCACGCGCTATTTCGACCTGCACCACACGCCCGACGATACGCTGGACAAGATCGACCCGGAACAGCTTCGCCAGAATGTCGCGGTGTGGACCGCTACGGTCGCGCTGTTGGCCAATGCGGCCGGCGATCTGCAGGGCGAGTGAACATGCAAGAAGGGGCGGCTTTACCGGCCGCCCCTTGCTGCTTTCGATGGTTGCTGATCAGCTGGCGGTGAAAACGCCGCACGCGATCCGTGCGCCTGCATCGCCGCTGGGCTGCGACTTGTAGTCGTCCGGATCGGCATGAATGACAAAGGCCGAACCGTCGGCATCCATCAAGCCCGAGAACGTGCCGGTGGACGTCCCCTCGAGCGTGCCGGTGCCGTCGGCGCCGATCGACAGGTTCGGCAGGTCGCCCGCATGCGGGTTGGGCTCTTCGCTCTGAGTGCCGTGATTGACGTCGGTCGGGTTCCAGTGCCCGCCCGCGCTGGTGAAATCGCTGGCCGAACAATCGCCCGTCGTATGGATATGCGCGCCGTGCTCGCCTTCGGGCATGTCCATCGCATTGACCGAGATCATCAGCATCTCGCCGTTTCCAGTCGCGGTCACGGTGCCGACTTCGTTACCCTGGGCGTCCTTCAGGACGGCGGTCGCGGTTTCGTTGGCAGGCTGCTCGGCCGCCATGTCCATGTTGTTGTCGGCAGCAGGCTCGGTCGGGGCCGGGTCGTCGGAACAGGCCGAGAGGGCCAGGGCGCCGAAACCGGCCAGCATGGTCGTCGCGACAAGGTTCTTCTTCATCGGGTCATCCTTCCTGTGGGCCAGGGCAGGCATGCCCCGCCTTGCTGAAATGTGGCTGTCCTATGGCCAATGCCGCTGGCTGCCAGGCGTTCCCGATTGCCGCGCGGCGATAGCGTGGGATGGGGACAGGAAAGGAAGGAAAATGGTCGGGGAGACAGGATTCGAACCTGCGACATCCTGCTCCCAAAGCAGGCGCGCTACCGGACTGCGCCACTCCCCGACGCTGATGCCTGCAAAAAGGCGGATGGTGGGCCCGGCAGGATTCGAACCCGCGACCTAGCCGTTATGAGCGGCCAGCTCTAACCGCTGAGCTACAGGCCCATCGCGCCAAGGCGGTTAGCCGGACCGCCCGGGCTTGGCAAGCCGCAGGAGCGTTCAGCGCGCATTATGTGGTCAGGCGGCGCTGGCGCTGTCTTCGGCGCGGTGCTGCGCGACGGGAAGGCGAAGCACCACCCGCTCGTCATCATGGGCGAAGCTGCCGCCCGCGGCGCGCATTTCCGCGGCGGCGAGCCGCAGGGCGAAGCCCGCGCCCAGCATGCCCAGTAGTGGTTCACCCTGTTCGCGCATGTCGAGGTTCGCGTCGAACAGCGGGATATCGCGCAGCGCGCGGGGCAAGGTTATCGCCAGCTCGGCCTGCGCGCCGTTCCTCAGCACCGCGTCGAGC
>JAPYSD010000361.1 GCA_029936705.1 Croceicoccus sp.
GCTCTCCGCGATCTGGTTGATGGGAACATCGCCGGTGGCTTTCGCGCAGAGCAATCCTTTTGCGCCCAAGTCGGTTGGACTTTCCGATGCTGAAATCCGGGCCGCTGTTGCGGCGGAATTGAAGGCGCAAGCCGACGCGGTGGCGCAGACCATCGACCCCGCCGAAGTGGCCAATATCGAAGCGCAAGCCGGTGTTGCCGCCGCAGAGCCGGTGCTGGATCCAGTTTCGGTGCTTCTCGAGGCAGGCGGCTCGTTCGTCGGCTGCGTCGGGAAGACCCCCGTGTTCAAGGACAGCGTGGGTCGCCGCGCATATTTTTCCTCAGAGGAGCTTAAGAATAGCCATGAAGCACGCCGTTACGCTCGCTGCTAGTCTGGCGGCCATTTCGATGGCGATCGCTCCGATCGCCGCGCAGGCCCGCGACAAAGACAAGTCCGCCTTCCCCAAGGTCGAAGACCCCGTATCGTTTCCGAACTCGGAGCGGCAGTATGATGCTGTCTTTTCGGGCCGGCCCGCGGTCCAGCGGGTGCGCGTGCCTGGCGGCACGTTCATCTCGCGGCCGATGAATGATCTGGCGCCTCAGTCCCTCGTGTCGAAGCGGGTCGAGATCGATATTCGCTCGGAGGTCCCGACGCTGGCCGATCTCCAGATGCTTCTGGAGGAACAGGGCGTCTTCATGACGATCGACTATGGCTCGCTGTACGAAGCTGCCGAAGCTGATGGTCAGGTAGGCGCGTTTACCGCCGCTTCGCGCTTTCAGTCGGTGGCAAACTCTGCAAGCGCCGGGTCGGGTATTCGCTCGAACAATACCAATGCTACTGGCGGCTTCGGCACGAACGGCAATATGATCGGCGATAACAACTCCTGGGAGAACCAGGGGATCGAGACCGAGGGTTCTGCGGCCGAGGAAGTCACGATCGCCGGTCCGGATTTCTCCGCAGCCCCGCAGTCACCGGTCTTGCTCAAGCGGGTTGTGCCGTTCCGGCAGTTCCGCGGGACCGTCGGCGAACTCATGCGCCGCCTCGAGAATGCAGGGAACATCGCCGTCTGGTACCAAGGCGGTCTCGTGGTCGGAGGCGCGCGGCGCTATTCGATCGCGGTGCTGCAGCAGCAGGACATCGTCCAGTCGGTCGTGAACGAGCTGCGCAAGCTGGGCGCGACGAATGTCGTCGGATCAGTCGGCGCCGGTCAGGTCTTCTACTCGGCCCCGCCCCGCACGAACGCCGAGGTGATCGATCCTTATGTTCGCCGGCTGGCGGGCAACCTGTCGGAAATCACGATGCAGGTCGCGCTCGTTTCGGTCGCCATGTCCCGTGATGCGGAACGCGGCTTCGACTGGTCGGTCTTCAATCTGGGCTATGGCGCGAATGTTTCGAGGGGGCCGCAGCCTGCAGGTACCAGCGGCGGAGATGGCGGAATGGGTGGAAGCACGCCGCCGCCGCCGCTTGGGGGCGGATCGTTCACGCTTTCGCCCAACGCCTTCGATGCAAACTTCGGCGATCTGCTGGGAACGGGCAAGATCCTCACGGTCGCCGGTGCGATCAAGTTCCTGTCCGAGATGGGACAAACCTCGGTTGCGCAGAACGTCGAACTTCGGACGCTGTCAGGTTCGCCCGTGATCCTTCGCTCGGGCGAGGACATCCCGTACGTCTCGGGCGTCGGATCCAACTTCGCTGGCGGGAACTCCGGCGGTGTCGCGCAGAGCGCCCAGACTGAGCGGCTGGGAACGGGTCTGACCCTGAACGTGGACCCTCGCTACGATTCCAGTTCTGGGATCGTGACGATGGACATGGGCCTCAAGCTCGTCGATCTCGTCGAGTTCGTTCAGCTTGACGCGGGTAACCAGCTCGGGACGCTGACACAGCCACGTACGCGTGAGCAGGGGATCAATTCCCTGCTGCGTGTTCCGGCCGGTCAAACGACGATCCTGGGCGGCATTCGCCGCGAGCTCACCGGGGAACAGAAGAACGGGCCGTTCGGTCTTTTCGGGATCGGCTCGAAATCGCGCCAGCACGAAGTCTTCTGGCTTTTCGCGGTCGTGCGTCCGGTCGTGACAGTCTATGAAACGGCGGACAGTCCGCTGGCGCCGCGGTCGGTGCTCGATACGCGAACGACGGTGAACCCTTACGACGAGGGAAGCTATGGCGTTGCGGGTGTAATGGGTCAGACAGCGCCGTACGGCGCTGATGCGCAAACGACGCTCGATGGCGGACAGAACAGCTACTACTATCAGGGCGGCTTCACGCCGGCGAACCGTATGCCGGCGGGCGTGACGACAGCATCGCCACCTGCGCCGCGCGATGTCATCGTGCCGGGTGCCGGTACGCAGCCTGAAGTGAACGGAAACCTGCCGGGCGGCAGTGTTTTGCGCGATCCCGGGGCGCCCGGAGCAGGGTTCAGCGTCGATGCTAAGGCAGCGCCTGTTCCCGTACCTGCCGCTGGTGACATCAACGAGACGTCGCGGACCAACGAGCCGCCCGCAAATCGATCGTTCATTCGCCCGATGACGGCCGAGGAAAAGGCGAACTGACATGTTCAATCTCAAACGAAAACAAGCGGTTCCGGCCGGGCTCGGCCGGAGCGTAGCCGAGACGGCTGAGCAGCCAGGGAACGTCATCGAGATCCCGGTGGGATCGAATGACCTGGTGGCGGAGGCAACAGCGGCCAGGAAGAAGAAAGGCCGTAAAGCCAAGGGCGCCAAGCAGGACATGGCGAATGAGCAGCTTCAGGGAAGGCTGTCTACTCGCGTGCTGCTGGACTCTCTTCCGGGGTTCACCAAGGACGACGCGATCGAGCAGGCGCGGCATTTCGCGATGAGCATCTGCGAGACGCCGTCGAATGCCTATTTCCATATCGAGAAGGTCTCGGATGGATGGATCATCGAGGTGCAGGACGGCGTGGGGTATGCCTACCTGCCTTCGGCGATCAAGCTGGCCATGGATAACCCGGGCAGGACGGTCGTGATCCCGATGCTGCGCCGTTTCCATACCCTCCATTATTCGGCGCGGACGGACAGCTTCGATGCGCAGGTCCTGCCCGAGGGCGATGAGCCGGATGATCCGCTCGGCGGTGAACCTCTGCATGCAAAGCGGGGGCCCTCAATGCGGCCGGTGATGAAGCAGTACAAGGAATGGCTGGTCACTGGCGTGGGGACGGCCGCAGTCGGCGGTATCGCTCTGGTGGCAGCGCTCGGGTTCTATGTCCTCGATCCCGAGACCCAGATTCCGCCTGAGTGGCGCACGACCGATACCAGCAGTCTCCCGATCATGCAGTGGGACGAGCTGATGGAAGGTGACGGCTCGAGCTATGTCGCCCGAATGGAATTCCAGAACGGTGAATGGCGGACGGTCCGGCAAAGAGCCGACGCAGTTGTCGACACAGTCGAGGTAGCTCCTGCAGGCCCTGTCGGAGATCTCCCGCCCCCGGTGAATGCAGATCCTGTTCTGCCCTCGCCTGCTTTGAACTGAGGAGGCTCATCATGACGCCTGAACAGCGCCGCTTCAGCGGCATCATGCTTTTTACCGTCGGCATCGTTTCCCTGTGCATGGCGGGGCTCGTGACCGGATTGAACCTTTCGACGCGTGCTGATGCGGCCGAACGCTTTGTCGAGGAGCAGCGAATGTGCGTTGCCCGGCTGAGCGTGCTCGGCGGTCAGATCGCAGAAATGCCTGGCCGCATTGGCTGGACCAAGGTCGGGCTCGAGCGGGCGCCTGCGTTGCTGGGCGAGTCCAGTGTCGCGTCAGTCATGTGCCCGGGGTGGAAGATGACTCAGGCATGCGTCGGCATGGAATGCCCCGAGCCTAACTCGATGAATATTGTGCTCGAACCGATGAACAAGCCTGAATGACGATGGCCTGACCAGACCAACGGATTGCGGTTTGAACGAAGGGCGGCCTGTTGGCCGCCCTTTTTCATGTGTGGAGCGAGTTGGAGAGGGTCTCTGTGCCCGTATTCGCTTGAAGTTTCCGCACCCGAAAACTTGGCGGAAATCCGCAGGTTCGGAGTGTCTTGGCCTCGTCTCGGCAAACGGAAAACGTGTTCTTTGGCCTTGTTTTCAGGATGGGTGATTAGCTTTGCAGGAAAGCCTTTCCTAAAACTGTGCCGAGATCGACGCTGGCGGCAAGCGAGCCCGGTGAGGGCCTGCAGCAGGTTTGCAAGAGCTCGGTTGGTGTTTTCATGACAGGGAATTTTCAATGACGACTATCATTCTTTCGATCCTGGGCATCCTGCTCGCGGCAGCAGCCGCGCTGATGGTGGTGTTCTATGGCGGCACGGCGTTCGAGGACGGCTCGGTCGGCGCGCAGGCCAACACGCTGCAGAACGCGGCGAGCAACGTGCAGTCGGCTTCGAGCATGTTCAAGATGATGAACGGTGC
>JAPYSD010000362.1 GCA_029936705.1 Croceicoccus sp.
GGCTTGGGCGCCGGCGCGGCTTCCGGCGCAGGTGCGGGCGCGGATTCGCCCGGCTTCAGGATCTTGCGCTTGCGCTTCACTTCCACGGCGACCTTGTTGGTCCTGCCATGGCTGAAGGTCTGCTTGACCTCGCCCGCGTCCACGGCACGCTTGAGTCCAAGCGGCTTGCGGGTCCGGGTGCTGTTGTCGTTATCGCTCATACTGGTCAAATAACCCTATCAAATCATCTTCGTCGTCACGCCGCGAATGGCGTCGTCAATCTGCTGCGGCCTGCCCCTGCAGGTGCGCCGACCGCGCCCGCCCCTACGGTTCGCTGGCCCGCTGCCCGGCAGGCCCCCTGCTGTCCAACCCGGCGTCTCCGGGGCCAGAGGCACGTCCGCCATCATGGCCAAGGTAGTGGTTGAGCCTTGCAAGCAAGGTCGAAACACGTCCGGCGGCGGCACGGTCGGTCAACGCCAGATGGACGGTATTGTCGCGGCCCAATGCCACAGACAGGGCCGCCCGGTCCAGTGGCAAGCTTTCGCCCGCCATGCCGGAGCCTTCCTCGTCCTCACCCACGCGCCATGCCTGGTCCAGCCGGCGAGAGCCATCGGCGCCCGCGTCGCTGGCATGTCCCAGCCACCAGACCTTGCCCGCCCGCGCTGCCTCGGCGATGCGGTCGGAACCGGCCAGCACGTTGCCTGCGCGGTATTCGATACCAAGGCGGTCGGTCAGCGCACGAACCAGCGCCTGCTGGGCCAGATCGGGCAGATCGGCTGGAATGGCGGGCGGCGGCCCCTTGAAACCGCGCGCCAGCGCACCCTTCAGATGGCCCTTCGCGATGGCTTCTTCAAGCTCGGTCCGCGAGACACCGATCCACGCCCCGCGACCGGGCGCCCTGGCATGGGCGTCGGGCAGCACGGTGATGCCGCCAGTCGGCGACGGCCCCATCGCCAGCCGCAACAGGCTTTCACGCGGAGCGACACGGCCCGTCAGCACGCATTTGCGCATGGGTCCATCGCCCCGCGCGCCAGAGCGGCGGGTGACGGTGCCCTCGTCGAACTCGGGCACCTTTTCATCGATGTCGGACGCTACGGTCTCATTGCTTGGAGTCCGCATCGGCGGCCTCCTGCATGTTCTCGTCGGCAGCAGTCGCTTCGGCCACGGCCTCGTCGGTCACCGCTTCGGCTTCCGAGGAGATGGTGTCGTCGGCGGGCTGACCCTCCATGACGTCTTCCTCGTCCTCGAACCAGTGAGCGCGGGCGGCCATGATGATCTCGTTGCCTTGCTCTTCGGTCAGGCCATAGGCACCCAGCACGCCGCCCTTGTCCTCGGGACGACGGTCGCGCTTCATCGGCGGGCCGCCGGCGGGGCCGCTGCGGCGGCGCGGACCTTCGCGGCGCTTGGCAATCAGCTCGTCGGTGGCCAGGTCGGCCAGATCGTCCAGCGTCAGGATGCCCGCGTTACCCAGCACGACGAGCATTTCCTCGTTCAGGTGCGGGATCTCGGCCAGCGCGTCGTCCACGCCCATTTCGCGGCGGGCGGTGCGGAAGGTTTCCTCGCGGCGCTCCAGCGCCTCGACCGCGCGCGACTGCAGCTCTTCGGCAAGGTCCTCGTCGAAGCCCTCGATCCCGGCCAGCTCGTCGCGGTCGACATAGGCGACTTCCTCGAGCTCGGTGAAGCCTTCGGCCACCAGAAGCTGCGAAAGTGTCTCGTCGACGTCGAGCTCTTCCTCGAACATCTTCGAGCGCTCGGCGAATTCCTTCGACCGCTTCTCGCTCGATTCCTGCTCGGTCATGATGTCGATCTGGCTCTCGGTCAGCTGCGAAGCCAGGCGCACGTTCTGGCCGCGGCGACCGATGGCGAGCGAGAGCTGATCGTCGGGAACGACGACCTCGATGCGGCCTTCTTCCTCGTCGATGACGACGCGGCTGACGGTCGCGGGCTGCAGCGCGTTGACGACGAAGGTCGCGGTGTCCTCGCTCCAGGGAATGATGTCGATCTTCTCGCCCTGCAGTTCCTGCACGACGGCCTGCACGCGGCTGCCCTTCATGCCGACGCAGGCGCCGACGGGATCGATGCTGCTGTCATGGCTGATGACGCCGATCTTCGCGCGCGAGCCCGGGTCGCGGGCCGCGGCCTTGATCTGGATGATGCCGTCGTAGATTTCGGGAACTTCCTGCGCAAACAGCTTCTTCATGAATTCAGGGTGCGCGCGGGACAGGAAGATCTGAGGGCCGCGGTTGGACCGGTCGACCTTCAGGATCAGGGCGCGGATGCGTTCGCCGACACGGGCGACCTCGCGCGGGATCTGCTGGTCGCGGCGGATGATGCCCTCGGCCCGGCCCAGGTTCACGATCACGTGGCCGAATTCGACCGACTTGATCACGCCGGTGATGACTTCGCCTGCGCGGTCCTTGAATTCCTCGAACTGGCGCTCGCGCTCGGCATCGCGGACCTTCTGGAAGATCACCTGCTTGGCCGACTGCGCATCGATGCGGCCAAGGTCGACCGGGGGCAGCGGATCGACGATGAAGTCGCCGACCTGCGCGCCGTCCTGCAGCTTCTGCGCCTGCTCAACCGATACCTGCTTGAAGTAGTCCTCGACTTCCTCGACCACCTCGACCACGCGCCACAGGCGAAGATCGCCGGTCTGCGGGTCCAGCTTGGCGCGGATGTCGTTCTCGGCGCCGTAGCGGTTGCGGGCGCTCTTCTGGATCGCTTCTTCCATCGCTTCGATCACGATGGACTTGTCGATCATCTTCTCGCTGGCCACGGCATTGGCAATCGCCAGAAGCTCTGCGCGGTTCGCCGAAATCGCATTCGCCATGTTAGTCGTCTTCCCTGCTCAATTCGGCGGAGGCCCGCCTGCTCAGCGCGGCGGAGCACTACAAGTCGCCCGCCGCATAGTGTGTTGTCGCCGAAAGCGCCAGAACTAGTCCGCGTCCTCTTCCGACATATCCTCGACTTCCTCAACTTCGTCGGCGCCGGTCGTATCCAGCGGCACGGTCGACTTGATCAGCCGGTCGGTCAGCATCAGCTTGGCCGAATGGATGGCGGCAAAGGGCATGGTCACCGCGCCCAGCTTCTTGTCCTCGACCGTCACCATGCCGTCGTCGAACGCGGTCAGGTCGCCCTGAAACGTACGCTTGTTGCCCGCGGGCGCCTCGGCGTCCTTGGACAGGGTGATACGCGCCTCGTGGCCCACCCAGTTCGCGAAATCCTTCGCGCGGGTCAGCGGGCGGTCGATCCCCGGAGAGGACACCTCCAGCCGGTACGCGCCCTGGATCAGCTCGTCGCCCGCTTCCTCGCGCGTGTCGATCGCATCGGAAATGCGGCGCGAGATCGCCATGCACTGGTCGATGACGAGCTGCCCGGTCTCCGGGTTCTCGGCCATGACCTGCAGCGTCCGCTCGTCATCCGAGCCGAACAGTTTCACGCGCACGAGTTCGAAGCCGGAAGCAGTCACTTCCTGTTCGATCAGATCGGTAAGACGCGCGAGGTCGGTCATGCAATTCCTTCGTCCGGTGCCCGCGCCGCAAATACGGAAAAGCGCGCCGGAACCCTGCGGCACCGGCCCGGCTTTGTACGCGACAATGTCGGGATGAGTCGGCAGATAGGCGCAGCAGCCGCAAAAAGCAAGCCGCGTCGGCGGGTCAGGCCGCCTTGCCGCTCTCGCCGCTGTCGCTTCCCGCCTCGTTCAGCGCGTGCTTGCGAATGCAGTGCCGCAGCTGATCATAGCTGAGCCCTAGCGCTTCGGCAGCACGCCGCTGGTTCCAGCGGTGCCGATCCAGCGCCGATTCGACGATCGCCCGCTCATGCCCGTCGACCGCGGCGCGCAGATCGGTGACCGCCGCGAAGTCGAAGGCAGGCTTCAGCTCGACGGGAGGCAGCGCCTCCGGCCGCCCCGCCTGGGGCCGCGGGGATGCCCTGGGCGCCCATGGCGAGGCGAAAGGATCGAACACGACTTCCCCTACCGGCGTCTTCCAGTCGTCCCAGCGATAGACCGCGCGTTCGATCACATTGCGCAATTCGCGCACATTGCCGGGCCATGGATGCGCCTCAAGCTCTTCGATCACGCTTTCGGAAAAGCCCGGCCACTCGTCCCACATCAGTTCCGCTGCCATGCGCCGGGCGAAGAAATCTGCGATGACGATGATGTCCCCTTCACGCGCGCGCAGGGGCGGAAGGGTTATGACCTCGAAGCTCAGGCGGTCTAGAAGGTCGGCCCGGAATTCGCCCCGCTCGGCCAGCGCAGGCAGGTCTTCATTGGTGGCTGCGACGATGCGGACGTCGACCGTGGTGGGGCGCGATGCCCCGATCCGCGTGACCTCGCCAGATTCGACCGCGCGCAGCAGGCGTTCCTGCGCAGCCATG
>JAPYSD010000363.1 GCA_029936705.1 Croceicoccus sp.
TTCTCGTTTTGATCCACACGCAGCTTTCTGCGATTCAATCGGCTCGAACAAAAGCTGGCGGCTACCGCAGGCTGTTAACGGGTTTCAAAGTGGCGCAGATTAGGAGGCGTTCCATCGGGAAATCGGTCGTCGATTGGAAAAGGCATGATTAAGACAGTTGTGGCCATCGGCTTGTGCGTTTTGGCCCTTAGCAGCGCAGCATCTGCGCAGAGTGTTCCGTCAGAATTGCGTGTGTTGGTGGAAAAGCCAGACGAAGATGGAGTGGCCTGCGGTATTACGGAGTCGGGGATAGTAGCAGCGGCGCGAGCCGCAATGCGGTATAATCGCGTTGCTGAATCGACAGATTGGAATGCACCGACACTCTACGTTTCGGTAACATCGTTGGGCAGGCCAAGTTGCGCTACGATGGTGAACTTCCAAATTTTCACCTTTGGCTTCGAAGATAATCTACCCGGTGTCGGGCCGATTTCGTCGAACCGTGAGTTTTGCGGTAAGGGCGAACTCTTGATGGGCAGCAGCATGGGCCAACGTGTTTCAGATTCAGTGAAGGGCCTCGTTGATCGGTGCCTATCAGAGATCTCAGAAAAAGCTGCTAAACGCCTCTAATTTGTAAGATGATTGGCCCGAAGGCGTCATGCCTTAAGGCGAAAACAGCTCGAAGCCAGCTCTTACATTGGACTGGTCCGGCGGAATGCCGAACAAAGGAATGTTCTCACTTGAAAGCGCTCATCCTCACAGCTTTAGGCACGATCAGTTTAGCTCCTGCCGCACAGGCTCAGACCATCTTCCTCAGTTGCCAGCTTACATCAGGACCCGAGCACACACCGAGCGATCTCTATACCAGACTACCTTCCTCGCAGGATGAGTTTATCGAAGACCTTTGGGAAGCAGGTCTGCCGGGATTGGTAACTGATCCGCCAACCACTTGGGTCGTCGATCTAGCTGAAGGCACAGTGAAGACACCCGGCGAAGGCCCAAATTTTGAAATTACAAGAGTGGACGATTCACAAGTAGAAGCCAATTTCATCACGGAAAGCGGCAACCTTCGAACTTGGCGACTGAACCGCATCAATGGCGGCTTGTCTATAACGAACATTCTCGATCTTGAACTGCAACAAGATTGGCAAGCAGAACACGGTAAGATGTTTCCGAATCTTTGGACATGGGAGCAGCAATGCCATGCTCTCGACAGGCCGATGATGTGATCTGCAGAGCATAAGACTGTGGGTAAGCGCATCAATAGGTACAGATGGGGGACTTCTCTAGCGGGTCCAGCTTTCCGGTGCGAGACAGTGTACGACCTCAAAGTCCTTCCCGCTGCATTTCGAGCATCGGAGTGACTGTGCAAGATCGTTTAGCTTCATAGATGCTCTGCGCTTCATGAGCCTCTGTATGAGCCTGATAGGGTCGATCCGGGCAACATGCCCGCATGAGCACGACAGCTTCAGCCAGTGTCCAGTGCGCGCAGCATCAGTGACGGTCGTGATCCTGTGATAGCTCATGAAGGGAACATAGCAGGAACAACGTAAGGGATTGCAATAGGATAGCCCTGTGCAGAAATCATGGAAAAGGGGTGGAACGTTCCACCCCTCGCCTTCCTCAATTTACAGGATCAGGTTCCCGCTTCGCTACCTCGCTGGCTGCGTGGCCGAGCAATGCGATGGCTCTGTCGAGCAAGTTCAGCAAATCGCCTTTGTGGCCGTTCCGAATGGCTTGCAGCTTATCTTTGCGCGCTTGGATCAGCGCATCAGCCGCCTCGATTGGTGTAGATTCGATCTTCATGTTGTCACCTCCCATCGTTGACGCTCTATTTATCGCGAAGCAGCAGAGGCAAACCTTTTTGGGGGGGATGCGCACCTGAAAAGGGTGCGTCTATTTGTTGATGTTGGATCCACCTAGCACCATTGGAAACCAGTGTTTGACCACGCCCTGCCAGTTGCTAATAAGGTTAACCAACTAGGAGAAATTTATGATGATGGCCTTTGTTCTTCTATTGGCGCTGGCAACGGCGGCACCGCCTGTTCAAGGGATCGACCTTTACGATGGCCTTAAATCGGGCATGTCGAAGGATGAAGCCAAGCAGGCTCTTACAAGCGAAGAAAAGTTGCTTACACGCAATTGCCAAGTGAGGATAAAGCTTAATTTTAGAGATGGCCTATTAAGCTCGGTAGTTCTTCGCAATAAGTGGAAACTGGAAAAGGCCGATTGTCTTCAGCCTATCACAAGAGCGCTAATGGAGAAGTATGGATCTCCTGTCGCTATTGAACAGGTACCAGCCCTTACCAATTTTGATCAACCGGGCCAAAAGGCATCTTGGTTGGACGATCACCGACTAATTGAACTCACCGCTCAGGGCCATGACACCATTCTGGTTTACAAATCTGTCGAGCTAGTCCCTGACGAAGAGGTAGAGGGCCTTTAGACCAACACATAACCTTAGCCCTTATGTAGTTCTTCCCGCTTAAAGCCGAGCGGCTCGGCCAATCGCTGTTCGAACTTATTCCTCACCCAATACCTAGCGGGTGATTTCGCGGAGGACCTATGGGATTGATCGAAGCCCGAACTTGCGTTCGTGCTACAATCCGATAGCTACACTCACTGGCGTTCGTTTGCTCTATCGGATTGCTTTTAGTTCGAACGATAATGCTGAGCTATGAACCAGATAACTGAACTAGATAAATGACAAGCGAAGCGCGTTAGTGGTTGCAGCAGGTAAGAGCTGATACGTATTACTCCCCCCACTACATTGGAACACGATAAGAAACGTGAACCAACATAGTGAGGGGATAATAGGATGCAGCGAGGTGTTCGCCGATACGATGGTTCTTACGCATCCTCACGGATGCACGCGGGTCAATGCTACGATTTGCAGTAAGCTATCCCTGGGCCAAGCCCAATAACGGTGCCGCCCTATAACCACCAACTGGCTTCTAGAGCGGGTGGAAGTTGCAGCCTAGTTCATGCCACAGAGCTTCCTCCTTAGGACAGTGCATTTTTTATAGTGGTGCAATCCAGCTGTATCTCACGGCGTTACCCGGCCTAGCTGCATGTCCGTGACTGGCGTATAGTTTTAGCCAGTCCTGTCTTCCACTCCACGATGATTATGACTTGCATCGTGTCCAGCTGACCATCCCATCTTATTCTGGGCAAGGCCTGTATCAGTGCTGGCGCTCTGTTCAGCGTGTCAAAAGAATGACCCACCATACGGGACGTCGAAAACCGTATGGTGGGCCTAAACTGTGATTGCAGTGACTGGTCCATCATTATGCGATGGGTTCGACGTCACCGCAGTTCTATTTATACACGAAGAGGTTCACGGGTGCCAAATTTAAAACAGAGCATCTTACCCTTTCTCGCGTGTCAAATAGGGTTTCCTGTAAATACCGATAAGTTTGGAGGCCTCAGTGACATTTGGGAGAAAAAGACATGCAGAGCGCAACTGACCTATTCGATTTCGCGAGTACCGGAAAGGTGGTACTCAAACCCACCGCTTGTAACCGCTTGGAGTTCTACGACAACGGACCTAAGCCGGCAAAAGGCAGGACGCAATTCGGGCTGGTGCTGGACTCCAACGGCAGCAGGGAACGCTGGAACTTCAACTCGCACTTGCTGACGCTGCAAGACATTCGCGACCTCTACATTGACGTCTACACAACGCTCGCGCAGCAGAGAAATCTAGGCACGATGTTCGCCTTCGTGTATGACAATGGCTACCACGAGGACGCCAGCGTTCACATCATGCTCGGCAAGAAGAACGGCGAAGCGGGTACGGGTAAGCACGATCTGCGATCCGGTAAGCGCGGCTTCGACAAACTAGCTGGAGCGGTACTCTTCGATAACGACGAAGCGATGCCGACGGTGCAACTGTTTCTAAACGGCACGGTTCTCCAATTCTTGCCGAACGAATGGACTAAGACGCCGCATTCTAGCAGCGAATCTAAGCGCGCCGAAGTACGATTCTGGTTGCAAAAATTCCAAGCCTGAACTAGGAGCCATCCAGCACGGGCCGAATCACTTGCCTCTGCAGATCGGAACATCGCTGTGATGCTTCCCCCTGTCCCGCTTCGGGTTCAGGGTTCTTCTGCATGAGTAGACCAAGTGACAGATACAAAGACACGTACCCGTACCCCCGAAATCCTTAATGTCGAAACCGAAGCAGATGGCTTCAAATCGATGCCTCGCAAGGCCTTCTTGTTCATGTACAAGGAGGACAACCAGCACAAGCGACTGACGCTAGCGGACCTGCACGGCCCGCCCGTGTTCATCGGTGCAGTGGAGGACCTTCAACATAGCACTGGTCCAGAGGCCAACACCTGTGTCGTGGGTCCGGAGGAAGCAAGAGAATACCTAGCC
>JAPYSD010000364.1 GCA_029936705.1 Croceicoccus sp.
GAGTACGAGCGTTCGTCTTCTGCCTCTGGCGGGTTCGTCGCTCGCCTTCGCCCATGGCTCTTCGAGCCTGCGCAGCACCTTGAAGCGATCATCGCCGTCCAGAATGGCGGCGATGTTGGCATTGGTATCGGTATTCATGAAGTTCAAAACCCTTCGGTCGTTGGCACAAGCGAGACCGGCGGAGCGGATGCGAGGCCGTAACCTCCTTTTTCCCCTCCTCCTTCTGTCTCACTTTCACCGCGGACCAGCGGGTTCAGACTTCTTTCCATGTTCCTCCATAAACTACGCCGGTTCTTGCTTGGCGAGCACACCCCTTGCTCGCGTACAGAATATCCCTTATATGTTGGACAAACTTAGAGGAGGCTTTCGTGGCCGAAACGATGACGCTCAATGTCCGCGTCGGCGGCGCGCTCAAGGATTTCGTCGCCCGGAACGTCGGTGACGACGGGGCATACGACAATGTCAGCGAATATGTGCGCGACCTTATTCGGCGCGACAAGGAACGTCTCGACGCGCAGCAGTTCGAGCGGCTGAAGGCCGAGCTCACCCCAGCCTTCGCAGCTCCCGAAGCTTCATATCAATCCCTGGACGCCGACACGGTCATCGCGCGGAACGCTCGGCGCTAAAACTTGACCTCTTTCCGTGTCCAGGGCCGCGCGGGGCATCGTCTCGACGAAATCTATGTCTACACCCGCGAGCGCTGGGGTGACGAACAGGCCGAACGATATATCCGCGGCCTGTTCAGTTGCTTCGAGCAAATAGCCTCAAGGGAGATCCCGTGGCGGGCCATCCCGCCCGAATTCGGTGTGGACGGCTATTTTTGCCGCTATGAGCATCATTATATCTATTGGCGCGTATTGTCAGACGGCATAGTCGGCATCGTTACCGTGCTGCATGAGCGCATGCACCAGCACGAGCGTTTTCGGGACGATATGCCGCAATAGATTGGCGCTGCTGCCTATGTTTGCGCCCCGCCTGAGGCGTGGGCGAAATGACGTGTATTCGTCTCACCCTTTGCGCGCGAGGAGAACCGCCCCAGCGCGGTTCTGATTGTCCGGGTTCTTCACCACAGTATGGACTTCGGTCGATATCTGTAATTGGGCAGCGCCCGCCGACAGGCGCGACTTCGAGGGTCCGATCAAGGCATGGTCCCGCTATGCCCAACCCTCGCACTCGCCGCGCAAGTCACTGCCGCAACGATTATGGTCTGGGCGATAAGCCGCAAACCGTCGATCTAGGCCCCTGATGAGTTCGGTGGCGATACCGCAAGTGCTACAAGTGGGTGGCGCCCGGACGCGGGATTATCATGGAGGTCGTTCAGTTAGCGGATTCGGCCAGAGCAAGAATGGTACGATTTTAGGAAGTTTGCTTTATCAAGATAATTTTAGGATGGCAGAGTTTATCCGGCTAGGAAACGATCTGTACGAACTTGCGAATTATTGCTGAGCAAGCCTTGCCTGTGCTGGGTTTATCGGAATAGGATCAATTGGTGGCTTTCCGGATTTGTCCATCCGTAAATGGGAATGCTCTTCGGCAGCTGGGTCATAGAGGTTCGTGATAGGCAGGATCCCTGTCCCCTTTCATCGCAATAGGAGATTATGCTGTGGCACCCGTTGCTGCAAAGTTTGTCGAACAGCCGCAGGTCCATATCGTCGAAAGCGGAATCGTCCGCTCGACCGTCTTCCCGAACAAGCTTCGCGATCTTCGCCGCAAAGCCGGATACGAGACGCTGACCGATTTCGTACGCGAGACCGGTTTGAAGGAGATCACCTACATACGGCTAGCCAAGATTGAACGAGGACAGATTTTCCCGCGGCCTGACGAGGTCGTCGAGCTTGCGAAGCTTCTCAACGTCGATCCAATGAGCCTGTTCATTGATACAGTCGAGAAGGATTTCGATCGTGAAAGCTGGGCGCGCGATCATACTGAAGCATCGCTGACGTTCCGCGGCGGAACGCGCGAGGATATGAGGATCGGCGCCGCCTTGCGTATCCGTCGGAGCGAACTCGGCCTGTCAACGACGGACCTGAAGAAAAAGTACGGCATGCCGGCGGCCACTGCCAGCCGTATCGAGAACGCTGAGCGCCCGTTCCATCGCTGGCCGGACAAGACCCGCAAGGCGATTGCCAAGATGATGGGCGGCGCATCGATGCGGGATATTGCACGTAGCGTTACGGCATACGAGCAGGAAGGTCGTCTCGATGCGATGATGGCCGAACTGTTTTCGCAGCAGTCGCTCGACCAACGGCATAACGCTTCGCTTCTCGCGCTGGTGAAGAAGTTGCCGGGCAAGCGTGCCGAGAATTTTGCCGCCAAGCTCGAGAAGATGATGACCGAAAAGGGTCTCGTCGACTGGTCGTCGAACCTGAGCCTCGTGGCAGCAGCTGAACAGCCGGATATCTTTTCGGAAGACCAGACCATGCCGGTCCTTGAGGGCAGGACTCATGACGGCTGGACGATGCTGTCCGAAACGAAGAAGACCTTCACGCGCAATTTCGAGCGGCCAGGCATTGCCCTGAAGCTGGACAAGCCGGTTCTGGGCATGGGCATTCCGACCAGCGCGCTGCTGGTGTTCGAACTGATCGATCGCTCCGAGGTGAAAGGCGAGATGGTTCTCGCGCTGATCGATGGATCGCGGGTGCGTGTCGTGTCGGCTCGTCCGGCTGGGCGCGGCTTCAAGCTGGCGCAGGTCAATCCCGAATGGCAATCGTCGCTTTCAAAGGAAAGCAATGTGCGGGTCGCGAAGCTGTCTCAGATCGAAATGGCCTGAAAGCAGAACCAATTCTGACTGAATGAAAAGGGCGCCATTTGGCGCCCTTCTTTGTGTTTGAGCGGGAGAGACCTTCAGCCTTCGCGGCGATGGTCATTTGCTTGATTATTCTGGCGCTCGCCCCTTCCCACGATCGCGCTGGATACCGCGGCCAGCCGGACTGGCATTGAAATCGGATCGTTCCCAGTCCGCCTTGAAGCTAGCGGCGTATCCAGGTTCGACTGACTGCGCGATTTCGCGAAGCTTCTCATCCTGCCGAATGGGCGCTGACAGTCTTGCTCGCTCTTCTTCGAGCCTGCGCAGCACCTTGAAGCGATCATCGCCGTCTAGAATGGCGGCGACGTTTAGTCCCGGACGAACATACGCGTCTCAAGCACGCTTGCGCGAGGACGGATAAAAATCAGCGCGCATATTTGGCGCCGAACAGCCGCCTGCGAAGCTCTTCGGGACCCAGCAACTTCCATTCGCCGTCCGTGATTATGGATTTTGTGTGCGATGCCCCGGATAAGTCGATCCGCGACTTATTGATGCGCGGGCGGAGTTCAGCCCTTCCAGCCCCCTCCTTTTCGCCTGGATCCATCGTCGTTTTTGTAAACTTCGCGTTGTATAGCCAGCGCCTGCTGGCACCGGATCGGATGGCCGTGGCAATCTGCTCGTCTGTCAGGTTCCTGTGCGGCGCCAGATTGATCGCGATTACGGACAAGCCCGAAGCTTTAGATTCCGCCACGTCCGGCAAGGGCTGGCGGTGTTTCAGCATGAACACGATCGCCACCTCCCGGCGAGATTTAATCTTGCTCGCCGCAGCGCGCACGCCTGCCAATTCACCGAAGACTTCGCCGATCACTGTATCGAAGCCAATCGAACGGGTTCGGCCATCAACATCCGGAAGCCGCACGTCCGCTTTGCCCGAGAGGGCTCCTACAGCAAAACTGCACATGGCCGCGAGTTGCGCTTGCCGACAGGCCTGCGCCCCGCCTGAGGCATGCGCGAAATGATGCGTATTGGTCTCCCCCTTGCGCGCGACCAGATCCGCCCCGCATTCGCATTTCAGATGCTCGGCCCCGCCGCGTTTCGCATCTTCGATGGACACTCTGGTGCCATCTTCCCGGCGTCCCCATACGATCTTCGCACCGGAATCGCCCCGGCTCTGCCCGGAATCCGAAACGACAAAGCCGAGGCTGTTACGGTGAACGGTTACAAATGCTTCGTTCTGCATCGTCTGTCTCGCTACGAACCTGCGAACCATGCGGTACGAATTGCGTCGATACAAGAAAGCCAGTGGCCATAGCACACCTCGACCGCCGCGGAATGCTCCGTAAGTCAATCAGACGGGAGCCGGTCGCTGACCAGCGAAACGGCCCATCTGATCGCGAGGAATTTTATCAGGATAATTGTCGCCCGCACCGATAGTATGATACCACTTCTGCAGGAGAAGCACATGGCAACCATCCGCAAAACCATCACGCTCAGCGACAGTCAGGATGCCTGGATCAAGGCTCAGATCGCACGCGGGGCATTCACGAACGACAGCGAATATATTCGTGATCTCGTACGCCGCGATCAGGAAGGGCAGAAC
>JAPYSD010000365.1 GCA_029936705.1 Croceicoccus sp.
GCAGCAGCGCGCCGTGCTCGCGCTCCACCCCGTCCAGTTCCGCCCGCGCCGAGGACAGCGCGCTGGCGCTGGCATCGCGCCGGGCGCTGGCCGCATCGCGCGCCAGTCGCGCTTCGTCGATGGCGCCGCGTGCCGCGGTTCGTGCGGAACCGGCCTGCTCGCAGCGCGCTTCGGCAGCGCGCAGGGCTTCGCGCGCCTCGTCCTCGCTGCCCAGCGCGTCGCGCTCCGCCTCGCTGCGTTCCAGCTCGCGCTCGGCGCGGGACAGGCCGTTCTGCGCCTGTGCGACCGCTGCTTCGGCCACGCGCCAGTCGGCTTCGACGCGGGCCTGGTCGGCAGTTGCTTGCGCCAGAGCCAGCTCGGCGGCGCGGCCCGCGCGCTCGGCATCGTCCTGCGCAGCGGCCAGCGATGGCGCGCGCTGCTCGTCCACGGCCAGCGCCTTTTGCGCCGAGGCGATATCCTTCGTCAGCCGGCCCATCGCCTCGGCGGCGTTGCGGGTGCTTTCCTCCGCGTCGCCCTCGTCCTTGTTCAGCCGCGCATATTGCCGGTCCAGGTCGGCCAGCTTTTCCTCTGCCGCTTCCAGCCTGCCGGTCAACATGGTGAGGAGGTTCGCCTGCGCCGAGACGTCGTCGCGCCGGTCGGACATGTCCTCGCGCGCCTGCGCCAGCTTTACCGCGTTCTCGCGCTGCGCGTCCTGCGCGGCGGCGGTCGCGGCCTGCACCGCCGTTACCGCCGCCTCGCTCTCGCCGGCCAGCTTGCGCGCCGCATCGGCGGCAGCGGCAGCTTCGCGCCAGCGGGCGAACAGCAATTGCGCCTCGGCCACGCGGATCTGGTCCGAAAGTTCGCGGTATTTCTCCGCCGCCCTGGCCTGCCGCCGCAGCGTGCCCATCCGGCTGTCGAGCTGCGCCAGCAAGTCCTCCAGGCGAGCGAGGTTGGTCTCGGTCGCGCGCAGCTTCTGCTCGGCATCCTTGCGGCGGACGTGCAGGCCCGAAATGCCGGCGGCTTCCTCCAGCATCTGGCGGCGCTCGGCAGGCTTGGCGGCGATGACGGCGGCGATCTTGCCCTGGCTGACCAGCGCCGGGCTGTGCGCGCCGGTGGCGGCATCGGCGAACATCAGCGCGATGTCCTTCGCCCGCACGTCGCTGCCGTTCAGGCGATAGGCACTACCCGCGCCGCGCTCGATCCGGCGGGTGACGTCCATCTCCTCGCCGTCGGCAGTCTCGGTCAGCAGCGAGACCTCGGCAAAGCTGCGGGGCGGGCGGCTGGCGGTGCCCGCGAAGATGACGTCCTCCATCCCCGAGCCGCGCATCGACTTGGCCGAGCTCTCGCCCATGACCCAGCGGATCGCCTCGAGCAGGTTGGACTTGCCGCAACCGTTGGGGCCGACGACGCCGGTCAGCCCCGGTTCGATCCTCAGCTCCGCCGGTTCGACGAAGCTCTTGAACCCGGAAAGGCGCAGGCGGCGAAACTGCATCAGCAGACAGTGACGCCGCCGGGCGCCATTACCGCGCGCCCGCGCGCTGCAGGGCGGGCTCCAGCTCTTCCCAGGTGGGAGCGCTGGTCAGACGCGTGCCGTTGATTTCCAGCGTCGGGGTCGAGGTGACCTCGTAGCTGTTCGAATTGTCGACGAACTTCTGCGCCGCATCCAGGTCGGTCAGGCAGGCGACCGCCTGGTCGCGCGAAATCCCGCGCGAGGCGAAGAAATCGATCATGCCGAACAGCTCGGCCATGGCGACAAGCCGCTGTTCGGGCGCCAGCGACGATGCCTGCTGGAACGCGCTATCGCCCGCCTGCTGCGCGTTCTGGAAGAAGCTGGCCTGGTTCGCCCAGAACTGGTCGGCCAGCGCGATGGTCGCATCGGGGGCAGAGCACTGCACCAGCAGCCCGGCGGGCACGTCCATCGCGTTCAGCACGACGAAACGGGTTTCAAAGCTGACGCGCCCGCTGTCGATGTAATCGCTGCGCAGCTCGGGACCCGCGTTCTCAGCGAAATCGGCACAGTGCGAGCATGACAGCGCGCCATATTCGACCAGCTTGATCGGCGCATCGGGGTTACCCATCAGGTAACCGCCCTGCTCGGTCGGCTTCACCATCTGCGACCAGCTCTGCCCTTCGGGCGCGGCGACGGCCTCGACCGGTTCGCTCTCGACCGAACCCTCGGCCGGTTCCTCTGCCGAGTTGCACGCGGCCAGCGTCGCCAGCGGCGCCAAGGCCAGCGCCAGGAGCGGTCGGGAGAAACGGGCTTTCATCATCGTGTTCTTTCCAATCTGAAGAAATCTAGCGCAAGCGATGCGCCGTGCGGAAGCATGGGAACAGGTTCTGCGGCCGGTTTTGCACAAGCCTCGCACCCAATCCAAGCGTTTCGCCGGTAATTGGGGCGCCAAAACGGGGCAAATGGCGCCATTTGGGCGCCCCTGCCGCGGCGAATCAGCGGTTCAGGCGCGCGTCCAGCTGCGGCTTGAGCGAAGCCCAGTCATGCGTTCCCGCCAGCAGCACGCCATCGATGGCAAAGCTCGGCGTGCCCGCCACGCCCTCCTGCAGATAGGACGCGGCGTTTTGCGACAGGGTCTTGGCCGCAGCCTCGTCCGCGAGGCAGCGGTCGAGCTGCGCCTTGCCATAGCCGCGCCGGACCATGATGTCGTAAAGCCCCGCATCGCGCGCCATCGCCTGCATGCGCGCGCCGAAACTGCCGGTCTGATAGCGGGCCCGCTGCGCCGGGGTTGCGGCACGCAGCCTGCCCAGCCACTCGTCCTGCGCGCCCATGATCGCGCCGTGATTGGCCATGAACCGGTCGTCGCCGCCGCAATTGGTCAGCAGCGCGGCGGCCAGGTCCGCCTGGTCGCGCACCAGGTTGCGCACCACGATCGACGCCTTGCCGGTGGCGGCATAGCCGACGATCAGCTCCTTGCCCGCGTCATGTTCGAAATGCGCGCAATGCGGGCAGGTATAGCTGACATATTCGGTCAGCGTCAGCGGCGCCTCGGCCTTGCCGACGCGGTGCACGCCGGGTTCGACGCGCGTGACGCCCTGCGGCCCTGCCGCGCCCGCCGTAACGGCACCCAGGGCAAGCGCGGCCGCGAGACCCGTGACCAGAACGCGAAAACCGCTTTTCATGCGTGATCCATCCATTTCAGACGTCATCCTCGAACCCCGATCCTCTGCAATTCAACCCGGCCCGCTGCCGCCCAGCGAACGCGCCAGCGATTCCAGCACCGTGCGCAATTCGGGGTCGCCGATGTCGCGCAGCGAATCGCCCAGCTCCATCGGGATCGGCTTGAGCGAGGGCGGTGCCTTGGCGCTGCCGTTCTTCTCCGTGCCGGGGGCGGGCTGAACCTGTCCTTGCCGGATCTTGACCTTCGCGACCGCGCTATAGCCGAAAAAGCGGTTCACCCGCTCGATCACCTCGGGAATGACATGCTGGATCAGCGGCGCATGCGCGGGCATCACGACCAAGTGCAGCGTGCCGCCGGATTTCTCGCCGGGCGGAAACCGGATCGCCTCGGGCGCGGATACGCGGGCGTGCTGCGGTCCCACGATCTCGGTCCAGCGGGACACCACGCTCGATTGCACGAAGCCGAAGCGGCGAAAGGCGGTGCGCCCGATCTGGGGCATCAGGTCGCCGATCGGCTTCGCGGCCCCGCCGCGCGGACGTTCATAGGCCTTGGGCGCCTTCGCGGGCTTTTTCCCGGTAGCCTTCTTGCCAGCGGTCTTCGCAGGCTTGTCGGAGTCGCTTTCCATGACCCGCCAGCCCATGCCATAGGGCCTGTGCCGTGACCAGTTCCCCCCGAAATAAAGCCGAGCAGACCGCGCGGATCGCGCCCGACCTGCTGCGCTGGTACGATGCGAATGCACGCAGCCTGCCCTGGCGCATTCCGCCCGGCAGCAATCGCCCCGCCGACCCCTACCGCGTCTGGCTGTCCGAGATCATGCTGCAGCAGACTACGGTGGCAGCGGTGAAGCCTTATTTCGAGGCGTTCACCACGCGGTGGCCCGACGTCGCCGCGCTGGCCGCCGCGCCAGAGGAAGACGTGCTCGCGGCCTGGGCGGGGCTGGGCTATTACGCCCGCGCCCGCAACCTGATCGCCTGCGCGCGGGCGGTCGTGGCGGCTGGCGGTGCGTTCCCCGATACCGAGCACGGGCTGCGCGCGCTGCCGGGCGTCGGCGCCTATACCGCCGCCGCCATTGCCGCGATCGCATTCGGCCAGCGCGCGGTGGCAGTCGACGCCAATGTAGAGCGCGTGGTGTCGCGCCTGTTTGCCATCACCGATCCGCTTCCGGCCTCGCGGCCCGCCATTCGCGCGGCGGCGGACACGATCACGCCCGACGC
>JAPYSD010000366.1 GCA_029936705.1 Croceicoccus sp.
GTCCGATCCCCAGCAGGCTCTCAACCTGCTCTCACGAGGCGAAAACCTCGAGGCGATCATCGATCCACGAATAATGGCATTCGCAGCGCACCTATCGAAAGCGCCTATCGCTATAGAAGCAATCACACCCGGCGGCGCCAGGATCGGACTCGTTCATGGCGACGTTCCAACCGGCGATTGGCACCGGTTCATAGACCGGCTCGAGCTCCATCAATCCGACATTGCCCTACAGGCAATGTGGACCCGCGACCGGTTCGAATTAGCCAGACGCGCGCGGAACGCCCTCATCGAGCCTGAAGGCATCTCGGTCCGAGGCATCGATCATGTCTTTTTCGGTCATTCGATCACGCCGGAGGTAATGACCTACGCAAACTGCACCTGGATCGATACTGGAGCGTATCGAACCGGCAATCTGGCCGTCATCGATGCCGATCAATTCGCGATGGCAGATCGCGCCTCACAGTTTGCGGCCTGACGCGAGGAAAGGACTGCTCATGACCAAGATACCAAGCCAGTGCCTGGTCCTAGTCACGGACGCACTGCAGGCCTCGATCGACAATCTTGCAGAGATTTTGACCGCACCTGTCGTGGTTTGGCAGGACGCCGAGGCCAAAGCCTCTCTGAGCGCCTGCGTGGCCGCTGTTGCCAAAGCCGAAGCCCTGATTGTCCTTCTCCCTCGCCCGTCGAACAGCGAAGCAAAAACCCTTGCACGCATGGCCCGGAAAAACGGACTGATACCGGTTATCCAGACGACAGACGCTTCGACCTTGGCCGACACTTTCGATATCGTGCTGCCCGATCTTGAAGATCTGTCGATCGGGCCAATGCCCTTCGACAAACGAGACGATCACGGCCCGTTCGACATAATCGGCGATGTCCACGGCTGCGCCGTTGAACTCATGGAACTCCTCGCAATCCTCGGTCATGCCGCCAAGGGCTGGGAAGAGGCTCCCGCCGACTGCTGGCATGCGTGGATCCAGGCCCACCGTACCGGCCGCCGGGTCATTCTTCTTGGCGACCTTACCGACAGGGGACCTTCAAATCTCGCGTCCTTGCGTATTGCACGGGCGATTGAACGTGTCGGCGGATATCTTATCGCAGGCAACCATGACGACAAGCTGGCTCGATGGATGAAAGGTCGACCGGTCACGATCGCCCACGGCCTCGCCACAACGGTTCAAGAACTTGAGAACATCGATCACTCGGAGCTGCAGCAGTTTAGTGATTGGCTACTGTCGAGGCCGCGCCACCTCATTCTTGACGGCGGACAGCTTGTCGTCGCGCATGCAGGTCTTGCCGAGCATCTGCACGAACGAGCGACACCGGCGGCCGCGGCGTTCGCAACGTACGGCAAGCCCGCCGGTCACGGAGTCCTCGATCAAGATGGCTTTCCTGAGCGCGAGGACTGGGCGCAGGACTATAAGGGTAAAGCGACCGTTGTTCATGGACATGTCGTCCATTCCGAGCCTCGTGAGCTCAACCGCGTTTTCGCTATCGACACCGGATGCGTTTTCGGAGGCAAGCTAACCGCTCTGCGCTGGCCTGAAAGAACCTATGAGCAGGTATCCGCTCACAAGGTCTATTCCCGGCAGCGCCAGGCCGAAAGCCGACACTAGTGCGCTAGCTGTCGAGTGCCAGCTTACCGGCCTTGCCGCCGCTCCTTCCATAGCGGCCATGGACAGCAACGCCGAGAAGCAGGAACATCAATGTCGCGCCCGGCAGGATCCTCATCAAGCTATAGGCCTTCGATTGAAAGTCCGGATTGAGATAGGCCATCAGGTGGCTCGCGACAGCAAGCATGAAGCACGCTGATGCAAAATAGCTCCAGAACTTGTCGTGACGGTGCGCGATGATGCCAAGCCAGATCATGAACAGGAAATCGGTCAAGGCTCCGACTGGATCGAACTCCTTGTTCGTCCCCCGCCAGACCAGTGCCGCAAGATACGGCAGCAACATCAAGACGTAGGACATCACAACGGCCTCTCGCTCTGCCGTACCTCCGATAGTCAACGTCAATGTCAGGACAAGCAGGGTGAAGGCCAGAAAGATCAATGGCGCTGGGGGCACGATGATCGTGCCTGCAGTGAGCACCACCCCAAGCGTGATGATGCACGCCCGAAACACAAGCTGGCTGCGGCGATGGCTGTATAGAAGCACTGCAAAGATCGCGAAGCTTGGAATGAAGACGCTGGGATATGGCAGGTTTTCGATCAAGTTTCTCGCCTTCGAGCGGAATGTTCGCTCATCCTGATTTTCAATCTTCCAGATCGCGAATTGGCTAGGAAGGTCAATGGTTTTCTGAAGCAAAATCTACCCCCGGTCATCGCTAACCTTCGTAGAAACTTCAAGCCAAGCCGCCGCTACTCCAGCTTTTCGCGCTGCGCAATTGGCCAGAACCGGCAGAGCATCACTGCAACAATCTGAGGGGATGGCGTTATGATAAGACCAACCGCATCTGCCCTCGATTTCGCGGCCGAATGGCTGCGAAGCTACGACGGTGATGCTGCAGATCAAGAAAAGCTGGAAAGCGTCGCTTCCTATCTCGACCAGCAAGCCCACGCAGAAAACATTACCGCTATCGCGGCGGCGACAAAATCTTTGAAAGGGCGAGTAAGCGCCTTGCTTCGCGCAAAGCACGCCGAGACGGGCATACCCGTCAACGAAATCGCGCGAGACCTCGCGCGCATCTATGAGGCATAGAAGCGATAAACCCTTGGGCAGGTGAAGATTTGCCGAAGAGGGAAAAATATGACTTCGTCTTTCGAAGCGCTGCGCGCGGCACTCCAAGCCGACATTCTGGCCCATCCCCGAAATGAGATGGTCAGTGTGCCGGAATCTCATCCTGGCCATGCCGACCATAAGGTCAGCAAAGCTGCCACGCAGCTCGGCCTTACCGCAGCCCACTGGGCCTTCAACGGCGACCTGAAACAGGTTGGCGAAGTGGTCATCCGGGTCAAGGAAAGCCGGGTAGTTATTCCAGTTGATGGAACACCCTTCCTGGAAGTGATTCCTCCGGTTCACCACCGTTTCGAATCCGAAACCGAGAAGGCTATGTGCGTCAGCCATGCCGATGCCCTCGAGATCGCCTTCGAGGACGACGCTCATGAGATTGCCGAGACGCTGAACGTTCTCGGCCTCCATTTCACACCGAAGATCCAGACGAACATTCTCGTGTTCGACAAAATCAATCTTGCTGCGGCCTGAGAGGAGAAATTCCCATGTTTAATACGGCGACCGTCAACTTCTCACGCGCCTTCGAAATCGCCATGACCTACATCGACGCAGGTGTGGTGCCCCTCTTCATTGGCTCGCCCGGCATCGGCAAGACCCGCTTGGCGGATCTCATTGCCGATGAATTGAAAGCGCAGATCTACCGTCTTCGCCTCAACAACATTCTGCCCGAAGATGCCGTCGGACTGCAGTTTATCGACCGCGATACAAAACAGACGGTGCGCTACGCTCCCAAGTGGGTCCCGGCCTCTGATGGCAGCGACGGTAAACGCCTCATCTTTATCGACGAACTCCTGCAGGCAACCGACGAGCAGCGCAAAGGCATCATGAGCGCGCTCCTCGAACGTTATATCGGCGACACCGAACTCCCCGATAACTGCTATTTCGTTGCGGCCGCTAACTCGTCCGAAGATGGCTCGCTTGTCTACGAAATGGATTCCGCTACCGCCGACCGTTTCGGCATTATCCGCGTCATCAGCGATGTCGAGCAGTGGTCCCGTGATTTTGCTGGCAAGGCCGGCATCGAACTTTCGATCATGGGATTCCTTCGCATGCGTCCCGACCTGTTCGATGGCTACACCCACGAAGAGGGTGCTGCCAGGAATGCCGACCACGAGGACGAAACCATCCGGGCCAGTGCCCGGACCTGGACGAAAGCGTCGAACTTTCTGCAGAAAGCGGCGGCTCGGAATCTCGCTGACGAAGACATCGTCGTAGGTCTCTCCGGTCTCCTCGGCACCCGGGTGACCGAGGCTTTCTGGCAAGTGCATGGCTCGATCGCCAGCCTTCCGACCCTCGATCAGATCGCGAGAATGAGCCCTGGCAAAAAGGAAGAGACCAGCCCGAAAAGCATGGAGATCATGTGGGCTTATGGTCAGGCAATGATCTGGGGCGCGAAATCGACGGATCAGATCGTGACCTTCCTCAGTATCCTCGATGCCTGGAAGCCTCGAAGCGGAGTGATGTTCGTGGAAACGCGCACGCACATCGTCGAATCAATGCTTGGCCATGCTCGCCGCGCCCATTGCGTCGATATTACAAGCGACCCACGGATCGGCGAACAGCTCAAAGCCTGGAAA
>JAPYSD010000367.1 GCA_029936705.1 Croceicoccus sp.
ATCACGAGGACCGGCAGCTCCGCCCAGCGCGACCGCGTGGCCGCGCTGCCGCGCGAACTGCTGGCGGTGACGAACCACCTGCACGAAGGGCGCCTGCTCCGCGCCGAGGAAATCTGCCGCCATTACCTGCGCGCCCACCCCCGCGACACCGAGGGGATGCGCCTGCTTGCGCAGATCGGCATCCGGCTGGGCGTGCTGGACGATGCGGAATTCCTGCTGGAAAGCGCGGTGTCCTTCGCGCCCGGCGATATCCAGCTGCGGCTCGACTATATCGACGCGCTGCGCCGCCGCCAGAAGTTCGAGCGTTCGCGCGAGGAGGCCGAGGCGCTGCATGACCGCGATCCCGCCAATCCGCTGTTCCAGTCGCACCTCGCGATCGAGAGCCTGCAGACCGGCGACTACGACCGCGCCTTCGAACTGTTCGACCGGGTGCTGGAAAAGCTGCCGCGCGATCCGGCGACGCTGACCAGCCGTGGTCACGCGCTCAAGACCATGGGCCAGCAGGCCGGTGCGGTCGAAAGCTATCGCGCGGCCTTTGCCGCACGGCCCGACCACGGCGATGCGTATTACGCGCTCGCCAATCTCAAGACCTATCGCTTCACCGACGCCGAAATGACCGCGATGCGCGGGCAGGCGGCGCGCGGGGACCTTGCCTTCATGGACCGGGTCCACATCGCCTTTGCGCTGGGCAAGGGGCACGAGGATCGCGGCGAATATGCCGAAAGCTTCGCGCATTACCGCGAAGGCAACGATCTGAAACGCGCGCAGACCCGCTACAGCGCCGATGCCATGAGCGCCGAACTGGCCCGCCAGCGCGAGGCCTGCGGCGCCGAGCTGTTCGCGCGGCACCGGGGAAGCGGGCACGGCGCGCCCGACCCGATCTTCATCCTGGGCCTGCCGCGTGCCGGATCGACGCTGCTGGAACAGATCCTTGCCAGCCACAGCCAGGTCGACGGGACGCTGGAGCTGCCCAATATCCTGTCGCTGGCGCACAGGCTGCGCGGACGAAAGGCGAGCGCATCGCGCTATCCCGGCATCCTGCACGAGCTTTCCGCCGAGCAGCTGACCGGTTTCGGCGAGCAATATATCGCCGACACCCGCATCCACCGCCAGGGTGCGCCGTTCTTCATCGACAAGATGCCGAACAATTTCCGGCATATCGGGCTGATTCAGCTGATCCTGCCCAATGCCACGATCATCGACGCGCGCCGCGATCCGATGGATTGCTGCTTTTCCGGCTTCAAGCAGCTGTTCGCCGAGGGGCAGGAATTCACCTACGGGCTAGAGGAGATCGGGCGCTATTATGCCGATTACGTCGAGCTGATGGACCATTGGGACCGTGTGCTGCCGGGGCGCGTCCTCCGCGTGCGGCACGAGGACGTGCTCGACGATTTGGAGGGGCAGACACGCCGCATGCTGGACCACATCGGCCTGCCATTCGAAGAGCAATGCCTGGCCTTTCACAAGACCCGGCGCGCGGTCCGCACGGCCAGCAGCGAGCAGGTGCGCCAGCCGATCACGCGGGCCGGACAGGGCGCGTGGAAGCCGTACGAGGCATGGCTAGACCCGCTGAAGGCGGCGCTGGGGCGCTGATGTCCCCCGCCCGCGTGCCGCGTCAGAATACCGCGGCGATGATGGTCAGCAGATTGTCGGCAAAGCGGCGCGCAATCGGCCGGCTGGTCAGGGCGTCGCGGTCAACCTCTGTCGCATCAGCGATCCAGCAATTCTGACGCTCGCTCAGCTCTGCGGCAAGCTGCGCCGATTCCAGCAGGACATTGTTCTCGAAATTCAGGTCCAGGCTGCGGTGGTCCATGTTCGACGACCCGATCAGGGCAAGCGTATCGTCGACCACCATGGTCTTGGCGTGCAGCAGGCCGCCGCGAAATTCGAAGATGCGCACCCCTGCCCCCGCCAGCACCGGGTAATAGGCGCGGCTGATCGCCCCGACGATGCGGTTGTCGTTGCGGTGCGGAAAGACGATGCGGACCCGGACGCCGCGCCGCGCCGCCGCGACGATCGCACCGATCAGCGGCGGATCGGGCGCGAAATAGGGCGTCGTTATGGTCACGCTGCCCTGCGCCGCTGCCAGCACCGCGCCGAACATGTCGGTCATCGTGCCGCGCGGCGAAAGCGGACCCGTCCCGGTGGCGATGGCGCTGAACCCATTGGCCGATGGACCTGGCGGTTCCGCAGCCATGACGGGGCGCAAGTCCTCCCCCGTTTCCAGGGTCCATGCCGTCGCGAAGATGATCTCGGTCTGGCGCACCACCGGTCCTTCGAAGCGGACAAGAATATCGACCCAGGGCGCGAATCTGCGTTTGACGAGGAATGCCGGGTCGGCGCAGTTCTGGCTGCCGCAATAGGCGATGCGACCGTCGATGACGGCGATCTTGCGGTGGTTGCGCAGGTCGACGCGGTGCCCGACCAGGAAGCCCAGGCCCAGCGGCGCCTGGAGCAGGCTGCAGAGCCGCGCACCGGCATCGCGCATCGCGGTCCAGTGCGGGGAACGGATCATGCCGCGCGACCCGATCGCATCGGCGGCGATCCGGCAGGTCACCCCGCGGCGGGCGGCGCGGCAGACGGCCTCTGCGACCCTGGTGCCGTTATGGTCGCCCAGCCAGATGTAGAAGGACAGGTGGACCGTATCGCTGGCCGCATCGATATCCGCCACCAGCATGTCGATCGCGCCATCGGAATCGGGGGCCAGCCGCGCGGTATTGCCGGTCGCGGCGGGCCAGCGCGAGGCGCCCTCAAAGGTGCGGAACGCGTTGGCGGTCGGCCCCGCCGTGGCGGCTTTGCCATCAGTGCGAGGGGCAAGCGGGCGGAGCTGGTGCTGGATATGGCGTTCGCGGCTTCGGAAGTCTTGCGAGATCCACGGCTCGCCGAACAGCAGGTACAGGACCACCCCGACCACCGGCAGGGTGACGAGCAGCAACACCCACGCCGCGCGCGCCGAGGAATCGCGCCCTTCCAGCATGTCGGCGCGCATGATCACCGCCAGGTGAAGCATCGCGACAACCACCCATGCTGCCGTCTTCAGGTCGAACATCAGGGCGCGGATCCCTGCCCGGCGATCTCCATGGTGCGGCGGTCCGGGCTGCCGAACCAGCGCCGGATCGCGCCGTGGAACAGCGGCTCCTCGCCGGCCAAAGCGAACAGCGTCAGCGACGACCTGAGCTTCAGCGCATCGATGCCGCCGAACACATGCTCGGCGGTCGTGTCGGGAAGGTCCTGAAGCGCCGCGACGCATTCCCGGTACCGCGTTCCCAGCAGCGGATGATACAGATAGGCCTTGGCCTCGGCCAGCGAGCGGATCGCAAAGCGCTGCGCCATCGCGCTCGACCCCAGGCCCGCGATCTGCGGAAAGACGTACCACATCCAGTGCGTGCGCTTTGCCCCGCGCCGGATCTCGGCCAGGGCCTGTTCGTAGCTGCCGCGCTGCGCATCCACGAAGCGGGCAAGGTCATGCGGATCGCTGTCCATCCATGCTGCATAGCCAGCCGCCGATCGCGAAGCCAATGCAAGTTTGCCCGGCGTCGCAGATCAGCCAGAGCGCTATCGCCCCGGCTGCGCCGCATATCAGACCCCGATGGCGTCCTCGCCCATCGCGGCGGAGAGCGTCAGCATCGTTCGGGCGTGACGCAAGGCGACGGCGGCGCGGTCCGTGCCGTAACCGCCTCCCAGCGTGCTCGCCAGGGCGATCCCCCGCCGCCGGGCCTCGGCCGCCACCAGGCGGTCGCGCGCGACGAGGCCGTCATCGGTAAGGGCGAGGCGCCCCAGTCCGTCGTCCGCATGCGCATCGACGCCCGCCTGCAGCAGGATGAGGTCCGGCGCGAAATGGTCGAGCACCGCGGGAAGCGAGCCGTCCAGGGCCGCGAGGTATCCGTCGTCGTCGGTCAGATCGGGCAGTGCGACATCCAGCGATGAACGCGCCTTGCGCGTCGGGAAGTTCTTTTCGGCGTGAAGCGACAGCGTGAAGACATCGCCGCGCCCCGCCATAAGCGCGGCGGTCCCGTCGCCCTGGTGCACGTCGAGGTCGAGGATCAGGACGCGCGCGACGTCGCCTTCCTCGATCAGCCTGTTCGCCGCGATCGCCAGGTCGTTGAACACGCAATATCCGGCGCCGGTGTCCGCCAGCGCATGGTGGCTTCCCCCGGCGCTGTTGGCGGCGAAACCATGCGCCAGGGCCAGCCTGGCCGCCAGCCATGTTCCGCCGGGCGAAAGCTGCGATCGGTGCGAAATCCGCTCGTCGATGGCAAAGCCGATCCGCCGCTGCTTTGCCGCGGGGACGGTGCAGGAC
>JAPYSD010000368.1 GCA_029936705.1 Croceicoccus sp.
GGGCCAGCCTCGTCTTCGGAGATGACACGTCCCGCGACCGAGACCCCGGCACGCTTGACCGCGTCGCGGTCGCCGCACACCAGATAGTGCCAGTCGGGCAGCGGCTTGCCATGGGCGCGCAGCCGGTATGCACAGGTTTCGGGTAGCCACGGCAGCGTGCCCGCCGTCTCGCGCGTCAATTGCAGGCAGTCGGGCACGTGGCGCTTGCGATTCGGGTAGTCCATGCAGCGCGCCGTGCAGGTGTCCAGCAAGCGGCAAGAGACATCCGTCGGATAGATCTCGCCCGTGTCGGCATCTTCCAGCTTGTGCGTGCAGCACTGGCCGCATCCGTCGCACAGCGCTTCCCATTCGGCATCGCTCAACCGGTCGAGCGGCTTCTGCCAGAACGGGGTTTCGCCTCCTGCCCCGGCGTTCACTTCACCCATTTCGCCAGCTCGTCCGCCAGTACCTGCGGTCCCTGGTGCGTTTCCAGGATGGCGACCGGCTTGCCATCGGGATCGAACAGGATCGTGTTGGCCGTGTGATCCACGCGGTAGAACCCGTTATCCTCGGGCTCGCCATAGCTGTAGGTCGCGACGAAGGCCTTGGCGGCGTCGGCAACCTGATCCTGGCTGCCGGTCAGTCCGACCATGCGCGGGTGGAAGGCGGCGGCGAACTGGCCCACCACCTCGGGCGTGTCGCGCTTGGGATCGACGGTGATGAAGATCGGCGTCACCTTGGCCGCGCGTTCGGGGTCCGTTTCCTCGAAGCGCTTCAGTCCGCCGCCGATCGCGGCGGCATCGACCGGGCAGACGTCGGGGCAATAGGTATAGCCGAAATAGACGATCCGCCATTGCCCGGCGAAATCGTTCCAGGTGACCGTCTCGCCGTCCTTGTTCACCAGGGTGAAGTCCCCGCCGATCGAGGCACCGGCCAGCGGCCAGTCCGGCTGAGCCGGCGCGGGCGCGCTATTGTTGCAACCGGCCAGCGCAAGCCCGGCAGCAAGCAGCGGAAGGATGAACAGGCGGCGAAACAGGGGGGATTTTTCAGTCGTCATGGCAGGCGGGTTCATGTCGTGCTAAGGCCCTGCTGGCAAGGACGAAACAGCTTTGCCGCGCATCCCGAATGCGGCAAGGCGCCCCGGGTTTGAGGGGGGCGGGGCCCTGACGGATCGAGAGAACGGAAAATTACGCGTGTCTGACATGAAATCGCCAATGAAACGCACCATTCGCCTTTCCGCCGCGCTGTCCGCGGCCGCCTTCGCGCTGTCCGCGTTGCCGGCGCAGGCGCAGTTCTCGCAAGGGTACAAGTTCCTCGAGGCGGTGAAGAAGTCCGAGGGGAACGACGTGGTCGACATGCTGTCCGATCCGTCCTCCACCGTCGTCAATACGCGCGATTTGTCGAGCGGCGAGACCGCGCTCCACATCACCGTGTCGCGCCGTGACGCGACGTGGACCCGCTTTCTGCTGCAAAAGGGCGCGAACCCGAATATCGCCGACAAGAAGGGCGTGATGCCGCTGCAGATCGCGGTATCGCTGAACTTCAAGGACGGGGTCGAGGCCCTGCTGAACGGCGGCGCCAATCCCAATTCGACCAACGCCACGGGTGAGACGCCGCTGATCACGGCCACGCTGATGCAGAACGTCGGGATGGCGCGCCTGCTGCTGGACAAGGGCGCGGACCCGGACCGCGCCGACCGGTCGGGCCGCACCGCGCGCGACTATGCGCGGCAGGGTGATCGCAACCCGGTGCTCGCCTTGATCGAGCAAGCGGATACCGACACCGCCGATCAGTACGGCCCGGTGATGAACTGATGACGATCGCTGCCGACGAACTGACACTGGACGAGCTGGCCATCGCGCTGGCCCCTTCGGTCGCCGATGCGGCGATTTTCGACGGATGGTCGCCCAGCGCGGTGCGCGCCGCGGCCGAGATGGAGGGTGTCGATCCCGATGTCGCGCTGCTCGCTTTTCCGGGCGGGGCAATGGACATGATTGCCGCATGGATCGGATCGGTCGATGCCGCCATGGCAGAGGAACTGCCCGCTTCCACGCTTGAGAGCATGGGCGTGGGCCAGAGGATTCGCGCGATGCTGGTGTTCCGGCTCGAACGGCTGATGCCCTACCGCGAGTCGCTGCGCCGCGCGATGGCGATCATGGCGATGCCGCAGAATGCTGCCCGCACTGCGCGGCTGGGATGGCGCACTGCCGACCTGATGTGGCGCATGGCGGGCGATACCGCGACCGATCTCAACCATTATTCCAAGCGCGCGATCCTGGCATCGGTCTATGCCGCCACGCTGACCGTTTTCGCGCAGGACGACAGCGACGGTTTCGCCGACAGCTTCGCGTTCCTCGACCGGCGGCTGAAGGACGTGGCCGATTTCGGCAAGTTCACCGCCCGCTTCCGGCGCAGCGATGTCGAGAGTTTCTCGGTCATGCGCCTCCTGGGGCGGCTTCGCTACCCGGCGCGCTGACGGCGGGCCGTCTTTGCCGCATTTCTATAATGCGAACGAGTTGCAATTCTCGCCCGACTATGCGAGCGCCGCAGCCGACATGACACAGATTGGCGATTCACTGGCCGATTGCGCGATCGGGACTTCGGTCCGCGTGCTGGCGGTCGACTGGGACCAGCTCGACCCTGCTGAGGGGCGGCGCCTGCGCGCGCTGGGCCTGGACGCGGGGGCGGTCCTCCGACTCGCCCATCGCGGCATCTTCGTCGGGCGCGACCCGATCGCCATAGAGATCGGGCGCATGATGATCGCGCTGCGCCGTGCGCACGCGCAGGCCGTCAGTGTCGAGCCTGCGCCCGAGGAAGCGCCGCACCGCGCTGCCGAGCAGTCGAACAATCCGCCCCTCGACCGGAAGACGGGTTTCTCGACATGACCCGCCGCATTCAGACGGTCGCGCTGGTCGGCAATCCCAACGCGGGCAAGAGCGCGCTGTTCAATGCGCTGACCGGCGCGCGGCAGAAGATCGCCAACTATCCCGGCGTCACGGTCGAGCGTAAGTCGGGCCGCATGCTGCTGCCCGATGGCGAGCCGGTCGAGCTGATCGACCTGCCCGGCAGCTATTCGCTCGACCCTTCCAGCCCTGACGAGGAAGTGACCCGCGCGGTCGTCACCGGCCAGCAGGATGGCCAGCGCCAGCCCGATGCGCTGATCCTGGTGCTGGATGCCAACAACCTCGAACAGCACCTGGTGTTCGCGCAGGAGATCATCGCGCTGGGCATGCCCGTCGTGGTGGCGCTCAACATGGTCGATCTGGCCAAGCGCGACGGGCTGGTGCTCGATCCCAGGGCCCTCGAAAACGCGCTGGGCGTTCCGGTCGTCGAAACGGTGGCGGTACGCCGCCGCGGCCTTGGCGAGCTGGGGGAACTGCTCGGCAAGGTTGCCCAGCGGCAGGATATCGCGCCGATCATCTCGGACGATCTGGACATGACGGAACGGCGCATTTCGGCCCGCGCCATGGCCCGGGGTGCGATCCTGTCCGAAACCCGCCAGCGCCGCCTGCACCGCGGGCTGGACCGGGTGCTGCTGAACCCCTGGGCGGGGCCGGTGATCCTGCTGGGCCTGCTGTTCGTGATGTTCCAGGCCGTGTTTGCCTGGGCCACGCCCTTTGCCGACGCACTGGACGGCGCGGTGGTCGCGCTGTCCGACTGGGTGACAGCGAACTTCCCCCAGAACCTGCTGCGCGATGCCATTACCGAGGGGCTGCTGGCGGGCGTCGGATCGGTGGTCGTGTTCCTGCCGCAGATCGTCATCCTGTTCCTGTTCATCCTGCTGATGGAGGCATCGGGCTACATGGCCCGCGCCGCCTTCCTGATGGACCGGATGATGGCCTTTGTCGGGCTTTCGGGGCGCAGCTTCATCCCGCTGCTGTCCAGTTTCGCCTGCGCCATTCCCGGCATCATGGCGACCCGGTCGATCAGCGATCCCAAGGACCGGCTGACGACGATCCTGATTGCCCCGCTGATGACCTGTTCGGCGCGGCTTCCGGTCTATGCGGTCATCATCGCTGCCTTCATTCCGGCGCGCAACGTGGGCGGCGGCATCGGTCTGCAGGGGCTGGTGCTGTTCGCGCTCTATCTCGCGGGGATTGTCGGCGCGATGCTGGTGGCGCTGGTGCTGCGGCGTTCGGTGGCCAAGGGCGGCGCGTCGGGCTTCATCATGGAACTGCCGCGCTATCAATGGCCGCGTCCGGGCGACATCCTGCTGGGCCTGTGGCAGCGCGCGTGGATCTTCCTGCGCCGGGCAGGCACGATCATCTTCTCGGTCACGGTCGTGCTCTGGCTGCTGCTGTCC
>JAPYSD010000369.1 GCA_029936705.1 Croceicoccus sp.
GAGCAGGAGGAGCTGCCGGTCTGGCTAGCAACGACCGCTCGAATTCTGAGGCTTCCTGATAATTGATGGCCTTGGGCTTGGAAGCGGCAAATGCCGAGGTCGTGCACGCTACGACACTCGCAATGGACATCAGGTAGGAAAGTTTCCGCATCTTCATATCATCTCCGTCCGATAAACACGTTGCAGCGCATCTACCGCCTTATCCAAATCCCTACTGAGGGACGGACTTGGGCCGTTTTGCCCAATAGGAAAGACGCTGTCCTCACGCAGTCTGTGCACGATATCCTGGACCTCTTTCACATCCTCAAGGGCACTCGCGGACACCATAGCTCCAAGCACAAAAACACTTTGCTTTATCTCTGCAATCCTCTGTCCGAGCCCGGTCACCTCTTCGTCCGCAGCGCCAAATACGGGCTGACCCGCGAGCGATTTGAAATAGTAAAGTTGCTGCAAGAGCCTAACAATTTGCTCTATGCTGGCAGCCTTCAGCAGCGAATTTCGCTGGAATGAAAACGCGTTCTTCGCCACCCAAAGGGCGGCGATGGCCGCGACTGCGGAAGCCAATGCCGCAACCGTCTGCAACGCCGTAAAGCAATCACTCATCGTATTTTTCTGGATGCCCAAATTCAAGAAAGCTCATCGACTTAGTCGGCGAAATACCGATCTTGCAAGCCCAGATGATCGATAAAAAATTCCGGCAGTCTGCCCCTGAGCATCGCAAGTCCGAGTCCCGCTCGGCGCGAGGGCTATAGGCTCAAAAAGCCACATTATGCGCAGCGTTCGTCGTCGTAGGGTGGCTATCTGTCAAGCACCGAATGGCTAGGAAATTCGCGTGAAACCAAGGCCTTTGCCAGCGGAAATCGGACGGGAATGATCGATCACATGGATCCAAATAGGGAACAACTCCGCGCACAACTCACGCAAGGGTGCATGACGGCTTTCTACGGGTTTGGGGGCATGCGATCCGCATACTCCTGCGATGTGTGGGAGACGGATTGACAGTTTTCCGCCAGTTTTCGAGGTTGCGGATAGCACCTTCATCGGTCTTCCTCGGTCGCTTCCGCATCGGTTGCCCCGGATGGCTGGCGGTTTAGAACCTTTCAGTAACGGATGCTGATCTGAGTGGTGAGGAGTTCAGCGTGGCCTAGCAAGGCATGGATGAACCGGTTGTCGGCGCCCCTTAGAGTACCATCGTCGCCATGCGATGGCGCAGATGCTCGGCAGCGTGAACCGAAATAGAGGCATCCGGAAAACCCGGGACGCTTCAATTGCTGCTTCATTGGGCAATTCGGCATGATACCTCTCAAGCTGTCAGCAATTTGTAGGATTCGTCATGCGCAGACCCGGTTCCGTATCCTCATTAGAAGAGCTTGGCCGCGTGAGACTGTCCGAAAACTTCTTCATGCGCGATATGCTCTACTCGGAGATCGCCAACTTCTACGGCATCCCGAACATCCCCGACAATCCCGACTTGGCCATCGCCGCCGGCAAACGCCTGTGCGAGGACTTGCTCGAACCGATCTGGGCGAAGCTGGGCCGCATCTCGATCCGTTCTGCTTATCGTTCTTGCACAGTGAATGAGGCGGGCGTCGGCAAGCACAATTGCGCGCGGAATGAGGCGAACTACGCCGCTCACATCTGGGATCGGCGCGATGCCGATGACTGCATGGGCGCTACGGCGTGCATCGTGGTCCACAGCTACCTGCCTTACTATGAGCGAACTGGTGATTGGCGCCCGTTGGCATGGTGGGTGCACGATCACATCCCGAACAATGCTGGCCTGACCTTCTTCGTCAAGCTCGCCGCCTTTAACATCTCATGGCACGAACGGGGCGAGCGCAGCATATACGGTTACAAATCGCCCCATCAAGGTTGGCTTACCAAGGCTGGAATGGACAATTTCGAGGGTTCGCATGCAGATGAATATGAAGCGTGGACCAATGAGGCAGGCGTTTCAACGTGAGCACCGCGTTTTAAGCGGCGTGGACAAATTTCCAGTATCTGGCGGTTGCGTTGTCGATCATGGAAAGGAAGCGATCAGTAGGCTGCCCACGGCGGACCAGATTGCCTGCCTCTTCGTCCGAAAAGCGGGGGTTGGAGGCCAAGCCGGACGTCGCTGCCGCCCAGCACCTGGAAGGCAATACCTTGGCGATTGGCTGTGATGCGCAAGCTCCGAGCGGAGTGCGCCTCAGCTGACCTCGCAGCCCGCAGGGCGGATTAGGCTGGCAGCACCGCCAGAGGCGGGGGCCATTCGGATCGACCAATCGTTCTGCTCGGCAGCCCTAAAGGCAGCCTCCGCTGTGTCGTAGCGGCGGTAGTTTCGGGCGAAGCGATCCGGGCTGGCAACAAATTTGCCGTCCGAGTGGCGATGGGGAACCAGGACAGTTCCTGCGGCCTTTCCGCGTTTAACGGTATAGCTGATGTTCAAAGATCTTTCCTGTTTCTAATGTTAATAGGGGATCGGCGCGGCTCGGCAGTCGAAGATTGCAAACGCGCAGTGCCGCCACCGCGACGAACCGCGCCCGCAGGCAAGGGAGCTGACTAAAATAGCAGAGCATCCGAAGCAGATGTCGGACACCGTCTTAAACTGTCTGCACTATGTCCCATTTAATTCCAGCAGCATGTAGGCGCGCAAATGGATCGGCATAGTCATCTTCGAATGACCACCCGTCTGGCATACAGGTTTTCAATCCCAATTCGAAATCGAGTCGCTGGCGTTCCGCTTTAGATATCATCACTATCTTAAGGTGCCTTTCCAGAAGTCTGGTAACCGATGCTACATCTCTTCCAAGTGCAAACATTCTCTCGCATTCATCACGGATGAGAGCCAGCGGAACGACATGCTCTCGGTGCTCGGACCCCATTCTCGAGCGTCCCGCGCGAATTATATGATTTGGCACTAGCGGTTCATCGAGCAAGCGAGAATGACGCCAATTCTCTTCCCAAGACTGGTGCATCACCCAAGCTGCGCGCGAAAATATGCGTTGCGAGATCTCGACGTTGCTTAGTGTTGGTCGCATCGGTCCCTGTTTCATGAATCTGATTGAAAAAACGTAAAAAATGCGTTCGCCCCAGCTACATGCTTGAAGAATGCCTGACGCCAGCCACTCCCCAAAGTCGTAGGTGGGCGAGTTCTGATACCCATTCTTTCGCGAAAATCTGACGCAGATCTCAGGCTCGATCACGACCGCCGGTCTCCACAAGCGTCCTTGCGATTAGCACCATCGCCCAAGTGTCCCGCTCGCAATAGGCCAGCAAGGCTTCGCGCAGCAGCAGGCGGCGGTCTGGATCCGTGGCAGGATCGATCGCTTCGAGGTAAGCACCCTGCGCATCGCCGCCATCCTTCACCTCGAGCGAGCCGTAATCGAGTGAGGCCATCGTCGGCAGCACCTTCTTGAGCGACCAGCTTCCGCGCTGGTCGCGGTGGTACCAGTGCTTGCGGGTGACCGGGAGAAGGTCGACGCAGCGTTCGGCCATGTCCTGCAATGCATCGGAAAGATCGGGAAAACACTCGGCAAGATAGCGCAGAACGCGGCGTTCAAACGGCGCGTGATAGGCGACGATCGCGGCCCCTGCCGGGATCTGCTCGACAAGCGCCTCCGCGCAGGCACGGCGCGGATCGGCCCCATCGGTCGACAGAAACTCGGAATGGGCGATCGCGCCGCCTTCCTGTTCGAGGTGAAGCGAGAACTGGAACGGGATCTGCTGATAGGGACGCGTGCCGATCCATCGCGGGACGGCAAAGGCGATGGTCTCGAAATCCAGCCACGCCCGCGGCCAGCCCCATTGCCTCATCTCGGCCGCGGCCCCGCCGCGGTCATGGTAGGGTGTGCCGCTGACCGTTGCCGCGTGGACGATGGCGTTGACGCCTGACAAGCGGTTTGCCGGAACTTCGAACAGATCGTCATAGCCGCGCGCTTGCCATGCGGCCCCTGCCCCGCGCGGCAGCACGGTCACCGGCCATTCCGGTGGCAGCGGCTCTCCCCTGCGGCAGTATGCGGCGAATTCACAATCATGCGGGCTGTTGCAATGATCGCCCGGCGCAGTCTGCGGCTCCTCGCCCGCCAGCACGGCCTGTGCGGAGCGAACCACCTCATCGCGCCCCGCAATGATCCCGTCCAATTTCCCGAGCATGTCCGCATCGCGCAGGAGCCCGTCCAGTTCGCCCGGTACCTGCAGTACGAACCGATTGTCCACGTGGCGGATCGCGGCCGACCTAACATCGATGCCGCAGCCCTGCAGGAC
>JAPYSD010000370.1 GCA_029936705.1 Croceicoccus sp.
GCAGCGCGACGGTGATCGCGCTCCACGCGCTGCCCACGCCGTCGAGATCGGCGCCCGGGCGCGCATTGGGCAGGCTGCGGCCCAGCACCAGCGACAGCAGCGCGGCGGGCACCGCGACCACGAACACGTACTGCCAGTCGAGATGGGCGACGATATAGCCGCCCAATGTCGGCGCCAGCGCGGCGGAGGACGCGACCACCACCGAGTTGATGCCCAGCCCGCTGCCCAGACTCTTTTCCGGATAGATGTTGCGGATCATCGCCGAGGCAACCGCCAGCGCCAGGCTGGCGCCAAGCGCCTGCAGTGCGCGCAGCACCAGCAGGACCGCGAAACTGTCGGCAAACCACACCAGCGCCGAGGCGACGCAGAACAGGATCTGCCCGATCTGGTAGATGCGCCGGTGCCCGATGCGGTCGTCCAGCTTGGCAAAGGGCAGCAGGCCCATCACCATCACCAGCTGGTACACGGTGACGACCGAGGTCACCGCCCCCTCGCTGACGTCGAGTTCGCGCGACAGCGTCGGCAGCGCGACATTGGCGATCACCGAATCGAGCACGAACAGCGCGGTGCCGAAACTGACCGCGATGATGGCCCAGATGCGGCGCGGCATGGGCAGCCCTTCGCCTTCCGCGCGTTCGGCGGCGGTCTTTGTCCGGGCAGGGTCTATCGCGGCAGCGGCCACGCCATCATCCATTCGCATCTGCGGCATGCGGAAAAGACTCGGGCCGCGGCGAAACGTTCCGCTTCCGCCTGCGCAGCCGCGCGATCATTCCTCCGCGTCTTCGGCCTTGGCGGCAGTCTTCTTCTTCGCCGGGGCCTTTTTTGCGGGCGCCTTCTTGGCGGCGGTCTTCTTGGGCGCGGCCTTCTTCTTCGCGCCCTTCTTCTTGGCGGGGCCCTTGGCGGCGCGTTCGTCGATCAGGCGGACCGCGTCCTCGGCGGTCACGTCCTCGGGCTTCATGTCGCGCGGGATCGTGGCATTGGTCGTGCCGTCGGTCACATAGGGGCCATAGCGGCCCGCCAGCAGCTTGATCTCGCCCCCGCTGGTAGGATGTTCGCCAAAGGTCTTGAGCGGTTCGGCCTTGGCGCGCGCGCCGCGTCCGCCGCGGTTCTGCGCCTCGGCCAGCAGGGTGACGGCGGCGTTCATGCCGGTGTCGAACACGTCCGCCGTGCCCGCCAGCTTCGCATATTTGCCGTCATGGCGCAGATAGGGGCCATAGCGGCCGATATTCGCCTCGATCTCCTTGCCGGTTTCAGGGTGTTCGCCCACGATACGCGGCAGCGACAGCAGCTTGACCGCCCAGTCCAGGTCCAGCTCGGGAATGTCCTTGGGGATCGAGGCGCGCTTTGCCTCCTTGCCCTCGCCCATCTGGATATAGGGGCCGAAGCGGCCCGTCTTGCGCTCGATCGCCTCGCCGGTGTCGGGGTGCTTGCCGATCTCGGTATCGGCGCCCTCGCCGTCCTCGCCCGGCTGGCCGAAGCGGCGGGTGAACTTGCACTCGGGATAGTTGATGCAGCCGATGAACGCGCCGTTGCGTCCGCCGCGCAGGTGCAGCTCGCCGCCCTCGCGCCCCTCGGCGATGCATTGCGGGCAGGCGCGGGGGGCAAGGCCGTCCTCGCGCGGGGGGAAGAGGTAGTCGGACAGGAACTCGTCCAGCGCGACGGTGATGTCGCTGGGCTTTTGCTCCATGACCTCGTCAGACTTGGGCTTGAAATCGCGCCAGAACGCCTCGAGCACGGTGTGCCAGTCGGCGCGGCCGCCCGACACGTCGTCCAGCTCGTCCTCCATCCCGGCGGTGAAGTCATAGGCGACATAGCGGGTGAAGAACCGTTCGAGGAAGGCGGTCAGCAGCCGGCCCGAATCCTCGGCGAAGAAGCGGTTCTTCTCGGTCCGGACATAGTCGCGGTCCTTCAGCACCTGCAGCGTGGCGGCATAGGTCGATGGGCGCCCGATGCCCAGCTCCTCCAGCCTCTTGACCAGGCTGGCTTCGGAATAGCGCGGCGGCGGCTGGGTGAGATGCTGCGCGGCATCGACCGACTTCTTGGCCGGGCGGTCGCCCGATTTCATCTGCGGCAGCAGGCCCTCGTCGTCGTCGTCACTCTTCTGGTCCAGCCCTTCCTCGTACAATGCGAGGAAGCCGGGGAACTTCACGACCTGCCCGCTGGCGCGCAATTCGTGCTGGCCCGTGCCGTCGCGCAGGGTGACGCTGGTGCGTTCGAGCGCGGCGGCAGCCATCTGGCTGGCCAGCGCGCGCTTGTAGATAAGGTCGTAGAGCTTGGCCGCGTCGCCGCTGCCGCCACGCGGCTTCGTGAAGTCGGTCGGGCGGATCGCCTCGTGCGCTTCCTGCGCGTTCTTGGCCTTGGTCTGATACTGGCGCGGCTTTTCGGGCAGGTAATGGCCGTCATAGCGGTCCGAAATCGCCTTCCTCGCCTGGCTGATCGCGCCGGGATCCATCTGGACGCCGTCGGTCCGCATATAGGTGATGAGGCCCTGTTCATACAGGCCCTGCGCCAGCCGCATGGTGTGGCTGGCCGAATAATGCAGCTTGCGCGCGGCTTCCTGCTGCAGGGTCGAGGTGGTGAACGGCGGCGCAGGGTTGCGCTTGACCGGCTTGGTGTCGACGTCCTCGACCGTGAAGGCGCCGTTCATCACCGCGGTCTTGGCGCGGATCGCGGTGCCCTCGTCGCCCAGCGACAGGCGGTCGAGCTTGTTGCCTTCGAACTTCACCAGCCGCGCGTCGAAGCCGGTGCCGTCATGCTCCATCTTCGCGATGACGGACCAGTATTCCTGCGGGGTGAACGCCTCGATCTCGCGCTCGCGTTCGACAATCAGGCGCAGCGCGACCGATTGCACGCGGCCCGCCGATTTCGCGCCGGGCAGCTTGCGCCACAGCACCGGCGACAGGGTAAAGCCGAACAGGTAATCCAGCGCGCGGCGGGCGAGATAGGCGTCGATCAGGTCGCGGTCCAGCTCGCGCGGCTTCTTCATCGCGTCGGTCACCGCCGTCTTGGTGATCGCGTTGAAGGTCACGCGCTCGACATCCTTGGGCAGTGCCTTGCGCTTCTTCAGCAGCTCCAGCACGTGCCAGCTGATCGCCTCGCCCTCGCGGTCGGGGTCGGTGGCGAGGATGAGGCGGTCCGCCGTCTTGGCGGCATCGGCGATGGCGCGCACCTGCTTCTGCTTGTCGCCGTACAGCTCCCAGTCCATCGCGAAGCCCTCGTCCGGCTTGACCGATCCGTCCTTGGGCGGAAGGTCGCGGACGTGGCCATAGCTGGCCAGGACCTTGTAATCCGATCCCAGATATTTCTCGATGGTCTTCGCCTTGGCGGGCGATTCTACGATGACGAGTTGCATGTAATTTCCAAGTATTCCCGATGCGGACCGGCGTGTGTTTCGGTCCCTCTACGTGTGTACGCGCGAAAATGGGGACCGCGCCGCGCCCCCGTCAAGGCGATTAACGCGCCTTAGGCAAGCGAAACCCGCCCGCCCGCATGGCGCTGGATGCGCCCGGCCAGCTCCATTTCGAGCAGCGCGAGCTGCACCGCGGCGGGGGCCGCGCCGCTGGTGCGGATCAGCTCGTCCACGCTGACGGGTGCCGCGGACATCAGCGCGGCGATATCGGCGGCGGGCTCGTCCGCGCCTTCTTCGGGGCCCTCCACCATCTCGCCTTGCGGAAGGTGGTCGAAGAAGGGCGTTTCCTCGCGGAAGCGGCTGCGCGGGGATCCGGTGAAGCTGTCGAGCAGTTCGGCGATGTCCTCCGCGCCCTGCACCAGCACCGCGCCTTCGCGGATCAGGTAATTGCAGCCCCGCGCCCGCGCATCGCGGGGATTGCCGGGCACGGCCATGACTTCGCGCCCCGCCTCTGCCGCGATGCGCGCGGTGATCAGGCTGCCCGACTTGGGCGCGGCCTCGACCACCACGGTGCCCGCCGCCATGCCGGCGATGATGCGATTGCGGCTGGGGAAATGGCGCGCCTGCGGCTGGGTGCCCGCGGGCTGTTCGGCGATCAGCACGCCCTCTGCCGCGATACGTTCCTGCAAATCGGCATGTTCGGGCGGATAGGTGACGTCGATCCCGCTGGCGATGACGGCGGCGGTCGCGCCTTCCGAAAGCGCGCCTTCGTGCGCGGCGGCGTCGATCCCGCGGGCAAGGCCCGAGACGACCAGTCGGCCCTGTTCCGCCAGTTCGCGCCCGAACTGCCGCGCCAGCGAGATCGCGGCGGCCGACGCATTGCGCGCGCCGACGA
>JAPYSD010000371.1 GCA_029936705.1 Croceicoccus sp.
GTGATGAGGGGCGCGGCAAGCCCCGCGGCGGTGACCATCGCTACCGTCGCCGATCCCTGCGCAACGCGGACAAAGGCGGACAGGAGGAAGGCGAACACCAGCGGCGAGAGCTCGGCGGAGGCCACTACCGCGGTGATCCTGTCGCCCGCGCCCGACTGGATCAGAACCTCCTTGTACGCAGCGCCGGCACCGACGACGAGCACCATCAGGCCTGCCGGAGCCAGCGCCCGTGTCATCACGTCCGAGATGGTCGCCAGCGGCGCCTTGGCCACCATCCGCAGCCATGTGCCGATCAGCGCACAGGCGACGATCAGCGCGCTGAACGGATGGCCAATGAACAGGATCGCCTGTTTCGCCGGTCCGTCGTCCATCAGCCAGTCCGCCAGCGCCGCCACCATGATCAGCGCCAAGGGCACCAGCATGCCGGCGAGAGCCATGCCGAAGCCGATCGGGCCGATCTTGGGGGAATCCTCGTTGAAAGTCGGGGGCGGGGCCTGGTCGCCGAAACCGGGCGCGCCATGGGCCAGCCGTGCAAAGATCGGTCCCGCCACGATGGCCGCCGGTATGCCGCAGGCAAGGCCGTACATCGCCAGCAGGCCGTAATCGGTGCCGATCAGTTCGGCGACCGCGACGGGGCCGGGATGGGGCGGCAGCAGCGCGTGCATGACAAGCAGCGCCGCCAGCAGCGGCAATGCGAAATAGGTCACCCGCCGGCCCGCCCGCAGCGACAGTGTGGTGACAAGCGGGGCCAGCACGATAAAGGCCACGTCGAAGAACAGCGGAATGCCCACGATGATGCCAAGCGCGGTCAGCGCCCAAGTCGCGCGCCTCTCGCCGAAAGCATCCAGCAGGCGGTGCGCCAGCGCCGCGACGCCGCCGCTCGCTTCCAGCAGGCCGCCCAGCATGGCGCCGAGGCCGATGACCACCGCAACGAAGCCCAGTGCCTGCCCGGCGCCCGTGCGTACCGCCTCGATCACGTCGGCGGGATTGCCGCCCAGCGCAAGGCCGGTTCCTAGCGCGACCACCAGCAGCGCGATGAAGGCCGGAACCTTCAGCCGCAGCACCATCGCGATCAGCGCCGCGATGCTGAGCGCGACGATCAGAAGGACCGGGCCCGTACCCGCACTCATCGCCGCGTCATCCGATGGTGACGCCGGTGGCAAGCGCGGCACCCGCCAGCGCGCCATCGGCAACAGCGTAGGAGCGCGGAAGCGTGAGCACCGCGGTCTGCCGGATATCGTCGGAAGACGCGCCCACCATGCATTCCACCTCGCCCGCAGCCACGTGCCAGCCGTCGTCCCAATAGGCGAACTGGTCGCTGCCAAGCGTGAATGTCACGCTGCGCGACTGCCCCGGCTTCAGCGAGATGCGTGCAAAGCCGCGCAATTCCTTTACCGGCCGGGCGAGACCGGCAACCGGGACCCGGACGTAAAGCTGCACGACTTCGTCCGCCTCGACCGAACCGGTGTTCCTGACGTTCACTGCGACGGTAAAGCGTGTCTGCTTGCCATCGTCCCGCGCGGATACTTCCAGCGAGGAGTAGGCGAAGCGGCTGTAGCTGAGACCGTGACCGAACGGGAACAGCGGCCCGATGTCGACGTCGCGGTAACGGGCGCTGTCGACGCTGAGGTCGGGATTGGCGGGCCGGCCTGTGGGAGCGTGCGCATAGGACATCGGCAACTGGCCGCTGCGCCGCGGAATGCCCATCGGCAGCCGCCCGGCAGGAGAGACCTGGCCCAGCAGCACATCGGCGATGGCATGGCCGCTTTCATTGCCAAGGAACCACGTCTCGACGACGGCAGGGATGCCCGTCAGCGCTTCTTCCAACGCAAGCGGGCGCCCGTTCATCAGCACGGCGACGATCGGCTTGCCGGTGCCGCGCAGCGCTTCGATCAGCGCGGTCTGCGCCCCCGGAAGCGTGATGTCGGAACGGCTGCGTGCTTCGCCGGAGAAATCGTAATCCTCGCCCAGGGCCACGACGACCACGTCCGCCCGCGACGCTGCGGCGACGGCAGAGGTAATGCCGCCCTGGTCGTCGCTACGCGGCGCTGCGCCCGGCACATATTCAACGTTGGCCACTTCGCCCAGTGCCTGGCGCAGCGTCACCGAATCGTCCGCTTGCCCACGCGCGCGCCATGAACCGAGCGTGCTGGATGCGTCGTCGGCCAGCGCACCGATCAACGCGATCTTGCGGTCGCGGCCGATCGGCAGGGTTTCACCTTCGTTGCGCAGCAGCACGATCGAGCGTTCCGCCGCACGGCGCGCGGCCGCACGGTGATTCGCCGATCCCAGCACGGCACTTTCCCGTGCCGCATCGCCGAAACGATAGGGATCGTCGAACAGCCCCAGCCGCGCCTTGGCCGCCAGGATGCGTCCGACCGCCTCGTCCACCAGCGGCAGCAGCGAGGGATCCGCCGCCACTGCCGTGCCGAGATGATCGGCATAGGTGTCGCTGGTCATGTCCATGTCCACGCTTGCACGCAATGCCAGCGCGGCAGCCTCGGCAGGGGTGGCGGCGGCGCCATGCGCCATCAGTTCCAGGATCGCGTTCCAGTCGCTGACCACCAGCCCCTGGTAACCCCATTCCTGACGCAAAATGCCGCGAACAAGCTTTGCGTTACCGGTGGTCGGTACGCCCGCAAGGTCGTTGAACGCGGTCATCATCGTGCCCACGCCCGCGTCGGCCGCGGCATGGAACGGCGCGAGATAGGTCTCGCGTAGCGTCCGTTCCGACAGTTCGGCGCTGTCGTAATCGCGCCCGCCCGCCGCCGCGCCATAGGCGCCGATATGCTTGGCGCAGGCCAGCATTGCGTCGCCACCGGCGAGATTGGCGGTCTGGAACCCGTCGATCTGCGCGACCGCAATGCGGGCGCCCAGATAGGGATCCTCGCCCGCGCCTTCGACCACGCGGCCCCAGCGCGCATCGCGGGCGATGTCGATCATCGGCGCGAATGTCCAATGCAGCCCGCTGACCGAGGCCTCCGTCGCTGCGACCCGTGCGGCTTGCCGCGGCACGTCGGGATCGAAGCTGGCCGCCATCGCAAGGGGCACCGGGAAAATGGTGCGATAGCCGTGCACGACATCCATCGCGAACAGCAGCGGGACGCCCAGGCGCGATTCCTCCACCGCGACGCGCTGCAGGGCCTGCAACGGTTCTGCCCCCGCGACGTGCAGGAACGACCCGACCCGCCCGGCGCGCACGCGATCGAGCGCGGCGGCATCCAGCCGCGAATTCAGCGCGATCTGCCGCCCGCCGGCGATCTGCGTCATCTGGCCCAGCTTTTCGTCCAGCGTCATGGCGCGGATCAGGGCGGCGATGCGGCTTTCCTGCGCCGCCGTCAGGGGCTTGGCCGGTGCGGCGGCAAACGCGGGAAAGCGGGCGCTGGCGGCAAGGAGCGTACCGGCGACCAGCACGCTGCGTCGATCGACCCTCACGATGCGGCGAGCCGGATGGCGCGGCCTTCGCGCGCGGATTGATAGATCGCCTCGATGATCCGCATGTCGCGCAGCCCTTCCTCTCCCGAAGCGCGCGGTTCGACGCCCGCAAAGATGGCTTCGGGCAAATGGTCGAGCTGCGCCACGAACTGGTCCTTGGCCGGGGGTGGCAGCACGACCTCCTTGGTATCGCCGTCCCGGTGCACCCAGAACTGGTGATCGGTATACGATGTTGCCGGTTCGGCTCTCAGGAACCCGTTCCGTCCATGGAACCGATAGGTATTGTGATTGGACGAATAGGAGCTGACGCAGCTGGCCAGGATGCCCGAGGGAAAGCGCAGCTGGAAATCGATCTTGTCCTCGACCGTGGCGAAGCGCGGATCGCTGCGGTCGGTCGATTCCATCGCCATGACCTCGGTCGGTTCCTCACCCGCCAGATAGCGCGCGGCCTGCAGGCTGTAGATGCCGATATCCATCAGCGAGCCGCCACCAGACATGGGGCGATCCAGGCGCCATTGGTCGGGCTGGGCATAGAAGCCGTGTTCGGAGGTGATGATCTGCGTCGGGCCAAGCTCGCCGCTTTTCGCCAGCGCCATCGCGTAAAGATTGTGCGGCTCGAACTGCGAGCGATAGCCGATCATCAGCTTCGTGCCCGCCTTGCGGCAGGCGGCGATCATCGCCTCGCACTCGGCCGAACTGATCGCCATCGGCTTTTCGCACATCACGTGCTTGCCCGCCTGCGCGGCGCGGATGGTGTATTCG
>JAPYSD010000372.1 GCA_029936705.1 Croceicoccus sp.
GAGTTCGCCGGCGGCCGACGATGTGTCGATCTTTTCCTCAAGACTCAGGAGCGCGATGCCCTGGCCGCGTAGCGTCTCGACCGTGGTGAGCAATTCGGCGAGCGAGCGCCCAAGCCGATCGAGGCGGACCACCGCCAGCGTGTCGCCCTTGCGGGCATAGGCGATCAGTTCGGCCAGACCGGGCCGCTCCATGCTCTTGCCCGACATGACGTCGGTGAACACCTTGATCGCGCCGGCCTCCTCCAGACGCATGGTCTGTCCAGCCACGTCCTGATCGCCGGTGCTGACGCGGGCATAACCCAGAATATCGCCCATCCCGTGCGTCTCCCAAACGGTCGTTCTGTGGACGATCTGAAGGGCGATCGCTTCGCCCCATCCATATCCGTCCACATACTATGTCTCTTTACTCATGGCTGTCCATAGGCCCAGATGACCTTTTGTGGACGGGAATCGGAATGACGAAGCGTAAGCATCAACTCCTGACCGAGAGCGAACGCGATCAGATCCTCGCCATCCCGAGCGAGCGCGACCATCTAGCCCGGCTCTACACCTTCGAGCCTTCGGACATCGAGATCATCGGCGCACGACGGGAGCGACGGAACCAGTTGGGTGTCGCGCTGCAACTCGCGCTCTTGCGGCACCCGGGCATCACACTGGCGCAGTTGATACAGGACAAGGGAGCGATACCCCATGATCTCGCCGCCTTCGTCGCGGAACAACTTGGTCTACACGTAACCGACCTGGCCAACTATGCAGCGCGGGATCAGACGATGACGGACCATGCCCGCGAGCTGGCGATGCGAGCGGGCCTTCGTGGACCAACCCGCGCCGACATTCCCTTCATGATCGAAGCGGCCGCGAAAACGGCATGGGCGACCGACAAGGGGATGACGATAGCGATCGGCGTTGTCACCGCCCTTCGCGAGGCCCGGATTCTACTGCCGTCCATCTCCACCATCGAACGCGCCAGTAGTGCGGGACGCGCGCGTGCCCGCAAGCAGGCTGCCTACGCCCTGATCGCTGATCTTAGCGCCGAACAGGTCCACGCCCTCGACCAGGTCTTTGACGACGCCGGCGGCATGAGCCAACTCGCTTCGCTCAAGACCATTCCCGTTGCGGCCAGGCCCGATCACATCCGCCAGATTCTCGACCGCCTGCGGCAAGTGCGGAAGATCGGCATCTCCCCGGACGTGGCTGGCCGCATCCATGCCGACCGATTTCGGCAATATGTCAGGGAAGGCCGCGCTTCGCCTGCCTATATGATCGAGCGATATATTCCCTCCCGACGGCGCGCTACGCTGGTTGCGTTCCTGCTCGACCTCGAGGAACGACTGACCGATAACGCCTTGGAGATGGCGGACAAGCTGATCGGCAGCATCTTCACCCGCGCGAAGAACGCCCAGGCGCGCAGCTATGCCACCACGTCAAAGAATGTGGCGCGGCTGATGCTGATCTTTCGCAGGACAATCGACGCATTGACCGATGCGGTCGATACCGGCGAAGATCCAATGGAGGCCCTGGACGCATCGGTCGGGTGGAACACCCTCCTGAAGGCGAGGCCAGAAGTGGCGACAATCGCGGAAACCGCCAACCTTGATCCGCTGACGGTGGCGGCCGACCGCTATGCGACGTTGCGCAAGTTCGCCCCCGACCTGCTTGAGGCGCTCCAGTTCAGGGCCGGAAAGGGCAGTGCAAAAACGATCGCCGCCATCGAGATGCTGCGCGACCTCAACAGGTCGGGCAAACGCGATCTGCCTGCCGACGCTCCGATGCCCTTCCGCAAGGAATGGCGGAAAATCGTCGTGGGCGATGACGGCAAGATCAACCGGCGTCTCTGGGAAATCGCGACGATCGCGCATCTGCGCAACAAGCTGCGTTCCGGGGATGTCTGGGTGGAGCGATCGGCAGGATACCGCCGGTTCGACAGCTACCTGCTCAGCGAACCCCAGGCGAAGCCGATCGTGTCGGCTCTCGGTCTGCCACCCACAGCCGGCGAATGGCTCGAACAGCGGGGCCGCGAACTTGACTGGCGGCTTAAGAAATTTGCCCAGCGCCTGAAGCGCGACGCTCTGGAGGGTGTGCGATATCGCGACGACCGCCTCCAGATATCCCCCGTTCGCACGATCGCGACGCCCGACGCCGAAGCGCTGGCCGACCGGCTCGATGCCATGATGCCACGCATCCGCATCACCGAGCTACTGCATGAGGTGGCGCAGGAAACCGGCTTTCTTGCGGCGTTCACCAACCTGCGTACCGGCGAGCCGTGTCCCAATGAAAACGCGCTGCTCGCCACGATCCTCGCCGATGCGACCAATCTCGGCCTGTCGCGCATGGCGGCGGCGAGTCAGGGCGTCACGCGCGATCAGCTCCTCTGGACCCATGACGCCTATATCCGCGACGACAGCTACCGCGCGGCGCTGGCCCTCCTCATCAACGCGCACCACCGCCTGCCATTCTCACGAGTATGGGGCGACGGCACCACGTCCAGTTCCGATGGCCAGTTCTTCAGGGCCGCGAAGCGCGGCGCGTCGGGCGGCGATATCAACGCCCGCTATGGCGTCGATCATGGCTTCAGCTTCTACACCCATAATTCTGATCAGCGCGCGCCCTACCACGTCAAAGTGATCTCGGCCGCGACGCATGAGGCGCCCTATGTCCTCGACGGCCTCACCAGCCACGGCACCGATCTCAGGATCGTCGAGCATTACACCGACACCGGCGGGGCGACCGATCATGTCTTCGCCCTGTGCGCGATGCTGGGATTTCGCTTCTGCCCGCGCCTGCGCGACTTCCCCGACAGGCGGCTCGCGCCGATCGCGCCGGTCACGGCCTATCCGTCCATCACCCCGCTGTTGGGCAAGCGTATCCGCACCTCGGCGTCCCGCAGCACGCTGGTGAACGCAAAGCTGGTGAACTGGCTGCCCTGATCCGTATTGAAGATTTCCGGCTTGCCGAAGCGCGCCAGTGCCTCTTCCAGTGCTGCGACGCAGAAGCCAGCATCCATCGTGTTCGACAGCCGCCAGGCCAGCACCTTGCGCGTCGCCCAGTCCATGATTGCCGCCAGATAGAGGAACCCGCGCCGCATAGGGATGTAGGTCACGTCGGCGCACCACACCTGGTTCGGCCTGTCGATCATCAGCTTGCGCAGCAGATATGGATAAATGCGGTGCTGTGGATGCGGATCACTCGTGCGCGGTCGCTGGTAGATCGGCGACAAGCCCATCTTCGCCATCAGGCGCCGCACCCGACGTCGGCCAACCTGGTGGCCTGCACGTTGCAGATGCCGGACCATTTGGCGGCTGCCATACCACGGACAGTCTAGGAACGCGGCGTCGATCACCCGCATCAGCGCCAGCGTCTCTTCGGCTTCAGGCACCGGCGCATAGTAATAGGATGACCGGCTGATTGACAGCAGCCGACATTGCGCCGTGATCGACAAGCGGTGGTGAGCAGGTTCGACCATCGAACGCCTCCGTGCCACGCTCATCGACCGGAGGCTTTGGCTAAAAAATCGCGTTCCACGACCAACTGGCCGATCTTGGCGTGGAGCTTCTCGACCTCGGCCTCGCTGGCTGCCCTGGCATCATCGCTTGCCCCGCAGAAGGTGTCTGCCATACCTTCGACCGCCTGCCGCTTCCAGGCCGCGATCATCGTATGATGAATGCCATGCTTCGTCGCCAGCTCCGCCAGCGTCAGATCACCCCGGATCGCCTCCAGCGCCACCTTCGCCTTGAAATCCGCGCTATAGCGCTTCCTCGTCTTCTTCATTTCCCGTCCATTCCTCAGGTCGGGATTAGCTTAGCACCCTGTCCAGTTTTCCGGGACCACCTCACCACGATCGACATAGCCCGGCGAAAAGCTGCGCATAATTATGAGATGTCGTCCATCCGTTGGCACCATGGTTTTCTCGACAGCCTCGAGCTTCAGGACAATTGGCGACCAAACAAGATCGTGAGCAGCCTTCTATTCCACCAGGTACCGGCGGGGCAGAAGAAGGTCCTCATCGAGGAGATCTGGAACCTGCTCGAGCCCGGCGGGATGGTCTTGATCGCGGATTACATGAAGCAGGAAAACCCGCTGATGCGGGCGCTGTTTCGCGCGACCGTCCAAAGACTGGACGGATTTGCGGACACCCAGCCCAACGCCGACGGCGTAATGGAAAAGCATATCTCTGCCCGATTTATCGACAGCAT
>JAPYSD010000373.1 GCA_029936705.1 Croceicoccus sp.
CGACGCCCTTGACCGTGACGCGGCCCTTCTCCCCGACCACCGCGATCTCGCGCCCCTCGGCGCGCAGGGCCTGCGTCTCGGCGTCGATCCATTCCAGCGCGGCCAGCAGGCGCGGCTGCCACAGCCCGCGCATGAAGGGATGGCCAGATAATTCGCGCAGACGCTCAACCGCCAGCGGGATCAGTGCGCCGGGGGCTGCATCGTGCTTTTGGTACCAGTCCTGCAGGATTTCGTGCACCGCGCTGCCGCGCCAGGCGGGGGTCGGTTCCTCGTCGATGCTTTCCAGCCGCTTCAGCCGCATGATGTGCGAGGCGTAGAACTGGTACGGGTCGGAGCGCAGCCGGTCGAGCGCGGTCGCGCTGATGTCGACCTTGCGCTGCGCGGCGCTGGGCATCGGTTCGGGCTGGGGATGGGGGTCCACCGGCTGCGCGAAATCGAGCTGTTCGGCCAGCGCGGGAATCTCGGTCTCCATGTGACGGTCCAGCAATTCGCCCAGCATGGCCCGCACGCGCAGCACGAAGCGGCTGGCGATGGCGGGGCCGCTGGCGTCCTTGCGCGCATAGGACAGCACCACTTCGGGCGCGCCCAGCGCGGCGGCAAGGTCGTGCGCCGACAGGCCGATGCGGAAATCGCCGCCCGGCACGCCCAGCGCGCGCATTACCGCCGGGGCGACCAGCGGGTCGCGCGCGGGCGGCTGGGGCCAGCTGTTCTCGGTCAGCCCGCCGCAGATCACCAGGTCGGCGCGGCTCATCCGCGCCTCGATCAGGCCATAGATCGCGATGCGCGGATGGCCGCCATAGGGCGGACGGACCGAGATCGTGTCGATCGCGTCGCGCAGCACCAGCGGTACCTCTGCCGGGGCCAGCATGGTCGGCACCTCGCGCGCGGCCTCGCGCAGGGTTTCGAGCGCGGCGGACAGCGCACGCCCGTCGGCCTCGGCCCAGATGCGCGTGTCGCACAGCGCCTCGCCCGCCGCCGCGATGGCGGACAGCGCGTCTGCCATGTCGACCGTCTCGGCCTCGCCCAGTGCGACCAGCGGTTCGAGGACCGGTTCGACCTTCGTCTCCCACCAGTTCAGCAGCGTGGTGCTGCCCCGGTCCTGCGCGTGGCCTTTCAGCACGGCGCGGATCGGTTCGAGGCCGATGTCGATGCGCGGACCGCGCAGCAGCTTTTCGAAGCGGCGCAGGCGGCGCAGCCATTGTCCGCGTTCATCCCCCGTACCGCCCGCCAGCGGATGCGACAGCGCGGCGACCAGCGGCACCGGCGCGGCGCGGGTGGCCAGCATTTCCGCCAGCAGCAGCGCCATGCGGCCCGCGGTGGTGTGCGGCATCGGGCGGCCCGCCGAATCGTCGGCCTGGATGTTCCAGCGTTTCAGATGCGCGATCACGCGTCCGGCCAGCCCCCGATCCGGCGTCACCAGCGCGACGCGGCGTTCGGGTTTCTCCAGCGCCTCGCGGATCAGCAGGGCGATCGACTGCGCCTCGTGCTCGGGCCGGGCGGTTTCCATCAGCCGCACGCCCGACAGGCGGCGGCGTTCGGGCGGCAGGTCGACCCAGCTGGCGCTTTCCTTCGGCGGCAGGAACAGGCTGGACAGCGCGCGGCTGCGTTCGGGCGGCGCGGCGGAAGCGCCCCGGCGGTGCCATGGCCGCACCTCGCCGCGCGCCACGCCCATGCGGTTGAGCAGCAGCTTCAGGTGATATTGCGGATGGGTGACCGCATCGCCCGGCCCCAGCGGCGCATCGCCGGGTTCCGCGCCGATCCCAGCGCGCCCCAGCGCATCCCACACCGCATCGTCCAGCGAGAGGTCGAGGTCGGGCAGCACCACCGCGCCGCGCGGCAGGCCCGCGACGGCGCGCAGCAGCCCGGCGATGGCGGGGCTGGCGCTGGTGATGCCCGCCGCGACGATGGGCATCTGCGGCGGATCCTGACGCCAGCGGCGGGCGGCATGGTCGAACAGCGCGTTGCGCCGCGCGGGCACGTCGGTTTCGCCCCTCTGCTGCAGTTCGGCCAGCCACATCGCCTGCACCGTGGCGAACAGATGCAGGTTCTGCTTCCAGTGTTCCGACAGCTCGCCCACGATGTCGAGGACGTGGTCGCCCAGCAGTTCCTCGGGCCCGATGCCTTCGACCAGCAGCCGGTCCATCGCGCGCCCGATCTCGCGCGCCTGGCGCAGCAGGGCCGAGGCGACGGGGATCTGCATGCCCGCGCGGTCCATCGCCTGGTGCAGCAATTGCGCCAGCCGCAGCCAGCGGCGCGCGGGATCGGCGGCGGGCGGAATGTCGGCGCCTTCGCCGATGGGATCGAGCAGCGGGCCCAGCGTCTCGTCCAGCTCGATATCGCCGATCACCGCCATGCGCGGCAGCAGCAGGCCGGTCCGGTCTTCATCGCCCATCAGCCGGGTGAACGCCTCGGTCATGGTGCGGATCGCGCGGCGGCCCGGCAGCAGCAGCGTCAGCCGCGCAAGGCCGTAGCCATCCTCGTGATAACGCGGCACCAGCCCCGCGGCGAGCGCATCGGCGAATCCGCGGTGCGCGGCGATGGAATAGATCGAGAGCTGCTGCGAGGCCACGCTTACAGCACGTCGGCGAACAGGGCCTCGGCAGGCGCGATATGCTGGGGCTCGCCGATCTCGATCCAGTCGCCCTGGTGGACGACGCCGTAGAGGCGCCCTTCCTCGATCGCGCGGTTCCAGAACACGTTGGTCGAGAACTTCGCCTCGTCCGGCGGGTCGCGCAGCAGCGACTTGGCGATCAGCTGGATGCCGGTATAGACATAGGGCGCCACCCGCCCCGACTTGCGGCGCGAGATCCGGCCATGCGGGTCGAGGTGGAAATCGCCCTTGCCGCGGTAGTTGTGCGCGCGCTTGTGCGGCACCAGCAGCAGCAGCGCGTCCATCGTGTCCGCATCCCACGCGCCCGACAATTCGTGGAACACGTCGACCGGCCCATCGAGCCACATCGCGTCGGAATTCAGGCAGAAGAACGGGTCGGCATCGATTAGCGGCCATGCCCGCACCAGCCCGCCTCCGGTTTCCAGCAATTGCTCGCGCTCGTCCGAGATGGTGACCTGCGGCACGCTGCGCAGCTTCATGTGCCCCTCGATATGGTCGGGCAGGTAATGCACGTTGACCACCGCGCGCGCGATCCCTGCCTCGGCGATCTTGTCAAGCGCGTGGTCGAGCAGCGGCTTGCCCGCGACCTTCACCATCGGCTTGGGCCGGCTGGTGGTCAGCGGGCGCATCCGCTTGCCAAGGCCGGCGGCCATCACCATCGCGACGTCGCTGGCAAGCGGGGGACAGGTCAGCGCCATGGGTTCAGCCTTCTGCCGTCGCGCCGCTGGCGGCACGCAGTTCGCCGGGGATGTTGGCATCCATCCAGCGCGCCACCGGTTCCAGCGCGGGGTGGGCGAGATCGCGTTCCAGCAGGTCCCACACGCGCGGGATCAGCTTGAGATAATGATGCTTGCCGTCGCGGCGCGAGAGGCGGACGAAGATGCCCACGATCTTGGCGTTCCGCTGCGCACCCAGGATCGCGTAGTCCGACAGGAAATCCTCGCCCGCGCCGGTGCGCGCGCGGTAATGGTCCAGCATCGCGGCTTCCAGTTCGGGCGCGACATCGCGGCGCGCGTCCTGCAGCAGCGAGACGAGGTCGTAGGCGGGGTGCCCGACCAGCGCGTCCTGGAAATCCAGCAGCCCCTGTTCCCGAACCGATTCCAGCAGCATCACGTTTTCCGCGTGATAGTCGCGCAGAACGGTGACGCCGCCGCCGGGCAGCTTCGCCTGCGCGTCCAGCACGGGGGTCAGCACCTCGCGCCAGGCGGCCTCGAACCCGTCGTCGTCCGCCGCGATGTTATGCGCGACGCAGAACCACTCGGTAAGCAGCTTCGCTTCGCGCAGATAGGTGTTGAGGTCGTAGGGTTCGAACGGACCCGCGGGCGCGCTGGCCAGCTGCGCCAGCACGTCGACCGCGGCGGCATAGACGGGATGCTCGTCGTCCTGCGCCTGGTCCAGGTGATCGCGCATGCGGCGATTGCCGAAATCCTCCAGCAGGACGAGGCCCTGCGCCGCGTCCTCGGCCAGGATGCGCGGCGCGCGAAAGCCGTGGTCCGCCAGGTAATGCGCGGCCTTAAGGAAGGGTCGCGGATCCTCGTGCGGCGGGGGTGCGTCCATCAGCATCGCGCTGTCACCGCC
>JAPYSD010000374.1 GCA_029936705.1 Croceicoccus sp.
CCGCGTGCCCGCTTCTCGCCCGCCAGCACCAGGCCAAGCGTCAGCTTCTCGTCGCTCGCGCCGCCGGGCCCACGCAGATAGCGGCGGCCGATCTCGAACAGGCGGATGCTGTCTGCACCGCGCGCCTGGTTGCGCGCAATGGCCGACAGCAGACCCGGCAGTAGCGATTGCCGCATGACCTTCAGGTCTTCGCTGATCGGATTGGCCAGGCTCCAAGGCTCGTGCGCGTCCTCGGCAAAGCTCGCCGCCTGGTCGGCAGGCAGGAAGGACCACGTCACAGCCTCGTGCATGCCGCGGCTGGCGGCGGCGCGGCGTACCCGGCGCTCCAGCGCCTGCAGCGGCGTCGCGGTCGGCTGGGCCACGCCCTCGACCCGCGTCAGCGCGACCGATTCGATCGCATCGAGGCCCTTGATGCGGATCACTTCCTCGACGATGTCGGCAGCGCCATCGACGTCGGGGCGCCAGCTCGGCGCGGTCACGGCCCAGTGGCTCCTGCCCGCTTCCTCGATCGCTGCGATCTCGAACCCCAGCGCGCTCAGGATCGCGCGCTGCTCCTCTTCGCGCACGGCCAGGCCGCCCAGCGTCACGGTCATCGCGGGCTCGTACCGCACGACGTTCTCGCCTGCATGCGGCGCACCGACATGCACCGCCTCGCTCGCCTCGCCGCCGCAGATGTCGAGGATCAGCCCGGTCAGCAGTTCCAGCCCCGGCGCCAGGAAGGCGGGATCGATCCCGCGCTCGAACCGGCTGCGCGCATCGCTGGTCAGGTTCAGCGCCCGGCCCGTCTGCGCCAGTCGCACCGGGTCGAAGGCCGCGACCTCGAGCAGCACGTCGGTCGTCGCCTCCGAAACGCCCGAATGTTCGCCGCCCATGATGCCCGCGATATCGTGCACCTGCGCGTCGTCGGCGATCACCGTCATGCTGTCGTCCAGCAGGTAATGCTTCTCGTTCAGCGCGGTAACGCCCTCGCCCGGCTTCGCGCGGCGTGCGGTCAGAGTGCCGCTCAGCTGCGCGATGTCATAGGCGTGGCTGGGACGGCCATAGGCCAGCATCACGTAATTGGTGATGTCCACCAGCGCCGAGATCGGACGCTGCCCCGCCGACTTCAGCCGTGCCTGCATCCAGGCCGGGCTTTCGCCATTGGTCACGCCGCGAATGGCGCGCCCGAAAAACGCCTGGCATCCGTCCTCGTCCTCGATCGCGATGGGAACGGGGCACTTGAAGCCGCCCTCATACACGCGGCCGGGAACGGGCTTCAGCGTGCCCAGACCCGCCGCCGCCAGGTCGCGCGCGATGCCGTATACACCCATGCAATCGGGGCGGTTGGGCGTGATCGCCACGTCGAACACCGGATCGTCAAGGTCGGCATAGGCCGCGTAATCCTGGCCCACCGGCGCATCGGCGGGCAGCTCGATGATGCCCTCGTGCTCGTCCGACAGGTCCAGCTCGCGCGCCGAACACATCATGCCGTTCGATTCGACGCCGCGGATCGCCGCCTTCTTCATCTCCATGCCGTTCGACGGCACCACCGCGCCCGGCAGGCCCAGCACGCCGATCAGCCCGGCGCGCGCATTGGGTGCACCGCACACCACGGTCAGCGGATCGCCTTCACCGGTATCGACGGTCAGCACCTGCAGCTTGTCGGCATCGGGATGCTTCGCGGCGGTCAGCACCTTGGCCACGCGGAAACCGGCCAGCGCCTCGGCCGGGTTCTCCATGCCTTCCAGCTCAAGCCCGATCTCGTTCAGCTTGGCCGCGATCTCGGCAGCGCTCGCCCGGGTGTCCAGGTGGTCCTTCAGCCATGAGAGCGAGAACTTCATGCGCTCACTCCCACACCGGCGGACAGCGTCGGCACGTCGAGCGCGGCGAAACCGTAATGCTTCAGCCAGCGCAGATCGCCGTCGAAGAAGGCGCGCAAATCGTCCATCCCGTATTTCAGCATGGCCAGCCGGTCGACGCCGGTGCCAAAGGCAAAGCCCTGCCATTCGTCGGGATCGAGCCCGCCGAATTCGATCACGCGGCGGTTCACCATGCCGCTGCCCAGCACTTCCATCCAGGCATGGCCGTCATCGTCGCCCGATCCGCCGACCACGCGGCGACCCTTTTCGACCGAATAGCCCACATCCACCTCGACCGAAGGCTCGGTAAAGGGGAAATAGCTGGGGCGCAGGCGCAGGACGATATCGTCCCGCTCGAAGAACGCTTTCAGGAAAGTCTCCAGCGTCCATTTCAGATGGCCGAGATGGATGCCCCGGTCGATCACCAGCCCCTCGATCTGGTGGAACATCGGCGTGTGCGTCGCATCCGAATCGCTGCGATAGACGCGGCCCGGCGCGATCACGCGCAGCGGGGCGCCATCCTTCAGCATGGTGCGGATCTGCACCGGCGAGGTATGCGTGCGCAGCAGCATCGAGCGCCCCTCGGCATCGGCGTCGGGGAAATAGAACGTGTCATGCATCGCGCGCGCCGGATGGCTTTCCGGCATGTTGAGCGCGGTGAAATTGTGCCAGTCGTCCTCGATCTCCGGCCCCGTGGCGACGGCAAAGCCCAGGTCGGCGAAGATCTCGGCAAGCTCGTCCATCACCTGGCTGACGGGATGAACGCTGCCGATGAGCGATTCCGGCGCGGGCAGCGACAGGTCGATTGTCTCGCCCGCCAGCTTCGCGTCCAGCGCGGCAGCCTCCAGCACGGTCTTGCGCGCGGCGATCGCGTCGGTCACCTCGGTCCGCAGCCCGTTGAAGGCGGGGCCCGCGACCTGCCGCTCTTCGGGGCTCATCTTGCCCAGCGTCTTCAGCAGCAGCGAAATGCTGCCCTGTTTGCCCAGGAATGCCACGCGCGCGGCTTCCAGTGCATCGATGGTATCGGCCTGTTCGACCTGCGCCAGTGCGTCGGCGCGCAGAGTATCGGTATCGGTGAGGGCCATGGTCTCGCTTGGCGTCACTTCGCGGATTCGAGTGGTGTTCGGGATGAGAGCCGCTCTCTAGGACGGCGCCTGCCAAAGGGCAACGCCCGCCCGCGAGGCGATTCGCGAAAAACCGCGGCGCCAGTCACACTTTTGTTAGAAAAATGACTACTGACAATTATGACAATGGTGACAATGGCTGTTGGAATATGCCGATGACACCGGTTTGCCGCTCGCAGACATTGCACGGTTCACCGCAAAGCAGCATAATTCGACCCGATCAAAGCGACCGGATTTATGCGGTCGCCGCTCGGAAGCTGGCGAGCCGGGTTGGGGGACCTGGCCGCCAGCAAACTCCCTTGCAGGGACGCGAAAAGGCCCGGAAGGCTGCATGCCTTCCGGGCCTTTCGTTTATCGGGCGGCGGCAGGACGACCATGGCCGTCCCGCCCCTCGCGCATGATCAGGCGGGCAGGGCCTTCTTGGCCTGCGCGATGATCGCACCGAAGGCAGCGCCTTCGTTCATCGCCAGATCGGCCATGACCTTGCGGTCCAGCTCGATCCCGGCCAGCTTCACGCCGTGCATGAACTGCGAATAGGTCAGGCCTTCGGCGCGGACCGCGGCGTTGATGCGCTGGATCCAGAGAGCGCGGAAGTTGCGCTTCTTGATCTTGCGATCGCGATAGGCGTACTGCCCGGCCTTTTCGACGGCCTGGCGAGCGACGCGGATCGTGTTCTTCCGGCGGCCGCGGTAACCCTTGGCCTGCTCCAGAAGACGCTTGTGCTTGGCGCGGGTGGTAACACCCCTTTTGACACGTGCCATGGTTCGTTACCTCCTCAATTCAGCCCGTAGGGCGCCCACTTCTTGATCGTCTTCGCATCAGCGTCGGAGATCACAGTGGTGCCGCGGTTCTGGCGGATATATTTGCCGTTATGGCTGATGAGGCGGTGGCGCTTGCCGGCCACGCCATGCTTGACCTTGCCGGTCGCGGTGAGCTTGAAGCGCTTCTTCACGCCGCTCTTCGTCTTGAGCTTGGGCATTTTCGTCTCCTTCGAAGGGACACGTTCGACCAGCCCTGGCAGCCCTTTTCGCCAGGCCGATCATCGAATCTCGTGTCGGTGGAGGCGCGCGCATAAACGCATGTCGCGCCGGATGCAAGTTTCGTGACGCCGAAGCGCGGGTCAGGAATCCATCATCAGCAGCAGCGCCCAGGTCAGCGCCAGCCCCGCGAAGAACAGCGGCCAGCTCCAGAAGAAGGACAGGTCGTAGAC
>JAPYSD010000375.1 GCA_029936705.1 Croceicoccus sp.
TTCCAGCCCAGTTCGAAGCTGTCGACCGTTTCGGGATCGAACAGCATGTACTGATAGATCTCGTCATAGCTGACGGTGCCATTGCCATCGAGGTCGGTGGCATTGCTGGTCTGGCCGCGCGGGTCGAAGCCGCCGCCCTTGAAGCCGCGCGAATAGGTGAAGTAGAGATTGTGGTCGGGCGTCGGCTGGAAGCTGATCGACGCGCGCGGGGTGAATTCCTTGAACGTCGCGCTGTCGTCGAAATCGGACGTGACCGCGATGGGGATCGACCCGTCGGCGAAGAGGTCGGAATAGCCGCCGATGAAGGTCGTGCGCAGCACGCGCGAGGACCGCTTGTCATAGGTATAGCGGCCGCCCAGCGACAGGCTGAGCCGGTCGGTCAGGTCATAGGTGAAATCGCCGAACACCGACCATGTCTCGGTGTTCACATCGCCGAAGGTCTGCGCCGTCAGGCCCGGCAGCCCGATCGCCTGCCCGGTCTGCCAGACCGCCGCGTCGAAAGCGGTGAGCGCATTGGCGTTGAGGTAATAGGCCCCCAGCACGCCCGACAGACGGTCGCTTTCGTACAGGAACTGCAATTCCTGGCTGAACTGGTCATTCTCGTAAATGGCGGGCACGTCGAGATCGACGACCGGCAGGCTGTCGAAGTCGATCGGCGTGGTCGACTTGTCCTCGCGGTAGCCGGTGATCGACTTCAGCGTGATCGTGTCCGACAGTTCGAAAGACATGTTGAGCGCGCCGCCATAGGCCTCGACCTCCTGCTCCACGACATTCAGCCCGGCGCGGGTATCATAGACATCGTCCAGCACCGGCGCATTGCTGAAGGCCGGGTTGCCGGGCAGGAAACGGTGGCCCTGCCGGGGGTCGGAATTGTCCTTGACGTAATCGCCCGACAGGCGCGCGAAAAAGGCGCCGCTCTCGAACTCGATCGTGCCGCGCGCGGCCCAGACGTCCTTGTTGTAGTTCTCCACCCCGTCGAGCACCAGGTTGTCGCCATAGCCGCCGCGCGACAGGCGCGCCCCGCTGGCGCCGATGCGCAGGTTGTCGCCGATGGGCGTCGACGCGGTGACGATCACGTCGGCCTGGTCGTAGTTGCCATAGGTGCCGCGGACCTTGACCTGCGTCTGGTCGGGCAGGCGCGCGGTGACGTACTTGATCGCGCCGCCGATGGTGTTGCGGCCATAGAGCGTGCCCTGCGGTCCGCGCAGCACCTCGATCCGTTCGACGTCATAGACATCGAGCACGGCGGCCTGCGGACGGTTGAGATAGACGTCGTCGACATAGAGGCCGACGCCCGCCTCGAACCCGGCGACGGGGTCCTGCTGGCCCACGCCGCGGATGAAGGCGCTGAGCGTGGTGTTGGTGCCGCGCGACACCTCCAGCGTCAGGTTCGGAACCTGCTCGCCGATCTGTTCGATGGTCTGCGTGCCCTGCTTGGCCAGCGCCTCGCCCGTGATCGCGGTGACCGAGATCGGCACGTCGATCAGGCGTTCCTCGCGTCGGCGGGCGGTGACGACGATCATGCCGTCGTCGTTGGCGGTGCCCTCGACGATCTCCGGCTCCGCCACGGCATTGGCGTCGATTTCCTGCGCGAAGGCAGTCGGCGCGGCGAAGGTGGCGGCGATGATGAAAGCGCAAGCGGTCGTGTGGCGCAGGCGGGCCCTAAGCATCCGGTATTCTCCCAAGAAACCTTTGTTATTGACGCCTCCAATATTGAAACCTGAACCACCTTTCAACTTAAAATTTTTGCCAAGCGCGATTTCGCGGCGTAGCGAGTGGCATCATGAGCACGAAGACCAGCCCCGCCCCCGACCCGGCTTCCGGCGCGCTGCCCGGCGGCAAGCAGCCGCGGACCGAGCGTGGGCGGCGCACGCTGCGCAAGCTGCTGGACGCCGCGGCGCTGGAGTTCGGCGAGAAGGGTTTTCACGAGGCGTCGATCAGCGGGATCACCACCCGCGCCGGCATGGCGCTGGGCAGTTTCTACACCTATTTCGACAGCAAGGATGCGCTGTTCCGCGCGCTGGTGAACGATCTGTCGGGCCGCGTCGGGATCGAGGCGGGCAAGGCGCTGGCCGAAAGCCAGGACGCGCTGGGGGCCGAGCGCGCCGCCTTTACCGCGTTCTTCGATTTCGCGCGCGAGCACCAGGAAATCTACCGCATCATCGACGAGGCGGAATTCGTCGATCCCGCCAGCTTTCGCCTGCATTACGAATCGGCGGCGCAGCGCATCCACGAACGGCTGCGCCGCGGCATGGCATCGGGCGAACTGCGCAGCGACCTGGACGAGGCGAGCGCTTGGGCGATCATGGGCATGAACGTGTTCCTGGGCCTGAAATACGCGATCTGGTCGGACGACCGGCCCACCAGCGACATCGCGGCGGCGGCCAGCGCGCTGCTGGAAAAGGGCATCGTGAAGCGCTGAGCCCGTGGGGTCGGCGCTGCGCCGGTTCATCGACCCTTCGCATTCATCTGCGATCTAGGTAGGGTCCGGCAGCATTCGGGGATCGCCGCCGCCCGTCCGGCGCGGCGCAGGGCGAAGCGTCGAAGGGGGGAAGCGATGAAGCATTGGGGCATTTCCGCAGGTCTGTTCGCTCTGGCCGGAGGGCTCGTCATCGCACCGCCCGTCGGCACCGCCACCGCGCAGGACGCCAGCGATCCCACGGGCAAGAGCCAGCAGGGCGATGTCGCGGTCACCATCTACAACGGCGATATCGCGCTGGTGCAGGATGTGCGCGAACTGTCGTTTCCGCGCGGCCGCACGCGGATCGAGTTTCCCGACGTCTCCAGCCGCATCCGGCCCGAAACGCTCAGCTTTTCCGCCGACAACACCGGCATCGTGGAGCAGAACTTCGACTTCGACCTGCTGACCCCGTCGAAACTGATGGAAAAGGCGGTGGGCGAGACGATCACGCTGGTCCGCACCAATCCCGCCACCGGCGCCGAAACGCGCGAGCGGGCCAAGGTGCTGTCGGTCGCGGGCGGCGTCGTGGTGCAGATCGGCGACCGGATCGAGGTGCTGCGCGACGACGGCCTGCCGGTTCGCGCGGTGTTCGACCGCGTGCCCGACGGGCTGCGCGCGCGGCCCACGCTGTCGGTCACGGTCGATTCGACCGCGTCGGGGCGGCGGCCCGCTTCCATCCGTTACCTGACCACGGGGCTTGGCTGGAACGCCGATTACGTGTCGCTGTACGACGAGGGGTCTGGCACGCTCGACATGCAGGGCTGGGTCACGCTGACCAACAATACCGGCACGACTTTCGAGGATGCGAAGACCGTGCTGGTCGCGGGCGATCCCTCGACCGGGCGGAGCAATAATGGGCGCGGCGGATATGCACCCCCGCCCCCGCCGCCGCGGCGCCCGGCGCAGGGGACGGTCCGGTCGATCGGGACCGAGACCGCCGACCGCGAACGGCTGGCGGACTATTATCTCTATCCGCTGGATGCGCGCACCACGATCGCCAATGCGCAGACCAAGCAGGTCAGCTTCATGGACGTGCAGGGCGTGCCCGCGCGCAAGATCTATGCCCGCACCCTGCCCTGGCTGGCGAGCGACAGCGACCCGCTGCAGGTCGAGAGCCGCCTTGCCTTCATCTCCTCGCGGCAGGGCGGTCTCGGCGACGCGCTGCCTGCCGGGACGGTGCGCTTCTACCAGCGCGACGCGCAAGGCACGCCGCAGTTCATCGGCGAGGACCGCATCGACCACACCCCGATGGGCAGCGAGATGAGCCTGAAGCTGGGCGACGCGTTCGACATCTCGGTCCAGGCGGCGGTGACCGCGCGCGACCGCATCGCTTCCGACGAATACGCCCGCTCGGCCCGCTACCGCGTGATCACGGACGGCGACGTGCAGGAGATCGAGGTCCAGCGCGCGCAGACCTTCTACCGCACCGCGATGCAGTACCGCGTGACCAACGCCAAGCCGCAACCCGTGACGGTCGATGTCGTCCAGGCCGGGCTGGACCGCGGCTGGTGGAGCCAGGATTTCCGAGTGGTGAGCGAGAGCATCGAGGGCGAGCAGGTGAACCTCGACAAGCGGCAATGGTCGGTGCCCGTCCCCGCCAATGGCGAGACGGTGCTGACCGTGGTGTACGAGACGCGCTACTAGGCGGCGGCGCGGTGCTGCGCTTCCTTCCCCTTGCGGCGCTGCTGCTG
>JAPYSD010000376.1 GCA_029936705.1 Croceicoccus sp.
GGTCAAGCAGGCCGCCGCCCTGTTCGACGAGGTCGAGCGCCAGCACCCCTATTCCGAATGGGCCCGCCGCGCCCAGCTGATGAGCGCGTTTTCCTATTACGTGGCGCGCGACTATACGTCCGCGATCCGGGCGGCGCAGCGCTTCCTGTCGATCCACCCGGGCAACAAGGACGCGCCCTATGCGCAGTACCTGATCGCGCTGTCCTATTACGAGCAGATCAGCGACGTGCAGCGCGACCAGGCGATCACGCTGCAGGCGAAGCAGGCGCTGACCGAAGTGATCCGCCGCTATCCCGGCAGCAATTATGCCGCCGACGCGCAGCTCAAGCTCGACCTGGTGAACGACCACCTGGCGGGCAAGGAAATGGCGATCGGCCGGTTCTACCAGAAGAACGGCAAGTGGCTGGCATCGACGCTGCGCTTTCGCGAAGTGACCGACGACTACCAGACCACCAGCCACGCGCCCGAGGCGCTGTACCGGCTGACCGAAAGCTATCTCGCCATCGGCCTGCCCGAGGAAGCGAAGAAGGCCGCCGCCGTGCTGGGCGCCAACTATCCCGGCAGCGAGTGGTACGAAAAGGCGTACGAGCTGATGGAAGACAAGGCGGACAGCTACGTCGGCTGACCTTGCGGGACTGGCCCGGTCGCGGGCGGCCCCGTTCATAGACCTATCGTGATCATCGCGAGGTTTTCCGTCGGCGCGACGAAGCCCGGCGGGATGCAGGCGCATTTAGACTGCCTTTTACAGGCTGGCCGCGGCGACCGTGCCTATGGCCAGTGCCAGCCGGATCGCAACGCCCGCCAGCCCTTCCAATCCGGGTAGCGGCTCCCGCCCGAGCAGGTCCCTTGACTCGAGGTCGGGGCGCGCCTGGCGTTTGTCCTGACGGGAAGGGCGCATTACCATGGCAGCGCACGGCACAGGGACGATGATTTCCGAACGCGCGGCCAGCATACCCGCACAGGGTACGACATGGACCGCGGAGACATGGCGCCGGGAGGAGGATGCAATGGCAGGCATTTACGATTTCCACGCGGTACGGCCCGACGGCAGCGCGGCGGCCCTGTCCGATTATCGCGGCAAGGTGATGCTGATCGTCAACACGGCCAGCAAGTGCGGCTTTACCCCGCAGTACGAGGGGCTGGAGGCATTGTACCGCGACCTGCAGGACCGCGGGCTGGTGGTGCTGGGCTTTCCCTGCAACCAGTTCGGCAAGCAGGAACCCGGCGATGCGGAGGAGATCGCCAGCTTCTGCAAGCTGAACTATGGCGTGACCTTTCCGGTGTTCGCCAAGGTCGACGTCAACGGCAGCGATGCCGCGCCGCTGTTCCAGTGGCTGAAGGAACAGGCGCCCGGCGTGATCGGGACCGAGGCGATCAAGTGGAACTTCACCAAGTTCCTGGTGGGGCCGGACGGGCAGGTGGTGGACCGCTATGCCCCGACCACCAAGCCGGAGGAACTGCGCGGCGCGATCGAGGCGCTGCTTCGTTCCTGATCCGCTTGCACTTTTCCGGTTTGGCGGCATGATGCCGCCATGGGTTCGCAGGATAGGTTTCTGATCGCGCTGGCGCTGATCGGCGTGGTCGGCGGTGCGCTGCTTGCGGGCGATATCCTTCCATCGGCCTTCGGGCCGGGCACGCAGCGCGAGCGGCATGTCGCCGATGCCGAGCTGAAGCAGTTTCCGCGCGGCCCGCTGCCCCGGACCGAGCCTGCGCGCTGGGTGACCGAATATCCCAGCGGCGCGCTTCAGGCACAGCTGCAGGGGCGGCTGGTCACGCAGCTGGACGTGGATGCGTTCGGCGAGGTGACGAATTGCACCGTGCTGGAATCGAGCGGCGTCATCGCCTTCGACCAGCGCAGCTGCGCCGCGCTGATCAGCAACGGGCGCTTCTATCCCGCACTGGACGCGGACCAGCAGCCGGTCAAATCGCAGTTCGTCCAGGCGGTTCGCTACGAGATTCCCGATTGAGCGGAGGGCCGGGGGCGGCGGGTTGGCGCAGGACGTCGAACGACTGCGCGATCCAGGTCGCGGCCCAGATGGCGATGCCGATGAACTTGGCGCTGTCCTCGATCGACTGGTCGAGATCGTTGAAGAACAGGTCGAGGATGGCCGACACGCCCCAGAAGCCGACGGTGGCGGCGATCCCGATGGTGGTGCGCGGCGGCAGTTCGATCACGCTCATCACGAATATGCCGCTGGCCAGCGCGAAATAGCCCAGCATCACCAGCTTTTGCGGGATGTCCAGATACGGATAGACATGGTCGTGCAGCAGGAAGATATCGTCGATACCCATCGCCCATGACAGCAGCGCGGCGGCGGCCAGTACCGCTGTTTGGCGCGGCCGGAACGCCAGCGTGAAGCTGAGGATCGCGGCGCACGAGAACCAGAACACGCCGCCCAGGTTGGAAAAGGCGCCCACGTAGAACTCGCCCTTCAGCACGTCCTGCGGTTCTCCGGTAAAGGTGCGTCCTTCCTCGCCGGTGATCGCCATGGCGGCGGCCAGCAGCGCCAGCATGATGGCGCTGAAACCCAGCGCGGCGGCGATGGGGGCGAAATCCCGCAGGGTGGGCATCGTCCAGTTGCGGCGCACCATCGGCCCGTATTTCGCAAGCAATCTCTGCATCTGACCCCGCCCCGATGTTCGCTATCCGACCATGTTCCTGCGCCCGTGCGACAATAGTGACAATTGCGATTTGGGAGGGGAGCCCGCGGGTGCGGCGGGGGTATCGCCCACGAAAAAGGGCGACCCCGCGGGACCGCCCTCTTCCTTGCCAGCCGCCCCTCAGGGGCCGCTCATGCGCGGCCCAAGGCAGGTCGCGCGGTTTACACCGCTTCCCAGATGGTCGCGATGCCCTGGCCGCCGCCGATGCACATGGTGGCAAGGCCGCGCTTTGCGCCGGTGCGCTTCATTTCATAGGCCAGCTTGGTGACCAGGATCGTGCCGGTCGCGCCGATCGGGTGGCCCAGCGAGATGCCCGAACCGTTCGGGTTCACCTTGGCCGGATCGAAGCCGAGCTGGTTGGTCACGGCGCAGGCCTGCGCGGCGAACGCCTCGTTCGATTCGATGACGTCCAGGTCGTCCTTGGTCAGCCCCGCCTTGTCGAGCGCGTTCTGCGTCGCGGGGACCGGGCCGATGCCCATGTAGGCCGGGTCGACGCCCGCGTGGCCATAGGACACCAGCCGTGCAAGCGGGGTGAGGCCGTGTTCCTTCACGGCCTTTTCGCTGGCCAGCACCACGGCGGCGGCGCCGTCGTTGATGCCGCTGGCATTGCCCGCGGTGACCGTGCCGCCTTCCTTCTTGAACGCGGGGCGCAGGCCGGCCAGCGTCTCGGCCGTGGTGCCCGCCTTGGGATGTTCGTCGGTGTCGAACATCACGGCCTTGCGCTTCACCTTGACCTCGACCGGGACGATCTCGTCCTTGAAATAGCCCGCCTCGATCGCGGCGATCGCACGGCGCTGGCTTTCCGCCGCGAATTCGTCCTGCTGTTCGCGGGTGATGCCGTATTTCTCGGCCACGTTTTCGGCCGTGATGCCCATGTGATAGCGGTGGAACGGATCCTGCAGCGCGCCCAGCATGCCGTCTTCCAGCTTGCCGTCACCCATCTTCAGGCCGAAGCGCGCGCCGGGCACGAAATAGGGGGCACGGCTCATCACCTCGGCGCCGCCGCCCACGCACATGTCGTGATCGCCCAGCATGATGTGCTGCGCCGCCGACACGATCGACTGCATGCCCGATCCGCACAGCCGGTTCAGCGTCAGCGCCGGGGCGGCGTGGGGGATGCCCGCGTCCACCGCCGCGATGCGCGCGACATAGGCGTCGCGCGGCTCGCACGCGACGACCGAGCCGACAATCGTGTGCTCGATCAGTTCGGGCGAGACGCCGGCACGCTCCAGCGCGGCCCTGATGGTCTGCGAACAGAGCTCGCCCGGCTTTTCATTGCTCAGCGCTCCGCCGAAGGTTCCGATCGCGGTGCGCGCGGCGGAGACGAGATAGACGTCGGTCATGATGCATCCTCTTAGGCGTTGGCCGGTACGCCCGGCCGGTGAATGGCGGCGCCGCCCCGCCCTGCGGTGCAGGGGGGCGGCGCGGTCCCTGTGGGGTTAGCACAGACGCGGTGCCCGTCCCGCCGGGCGGCCTCTATCATTTGCG
>JAPYSD010000377.1 GCA_029936705.1 Croceicoccus sp.
ATGCGCAGGCGTGCGAGGCGCAGGGCGGCATGCTCGATCGGCGGGGCAGGGCGCAGACGCTGATGTGCGTGCATCCCTATCCCGACGCGGGCCAGCAGTGCACCGACAACCAGCAACGCACCGGCAAATGCGTGACCGCGCCCGACGATGGTCCCGACGGCCAGATCGTCGGCACCTGCCAGGCCGATGACGCGCTGTTCGGCTGCTATGCCGAGGTCGTGGACGGCAAGGCGGTGCGCGCGCTCTGCGTGGATTGACGCCGCGCGTGAAGGAGCAGCGCCCATGACCCAGTTCAGGCCAGAAGGTTTTCCCGCGATCTCGCCCTACGCGGTGCTGGACGACCCGGAGGCTTCGCTGACCTTCATCGAAACGCTGTTCGGCGGCACGCGCATGTCAGTCTTAAAGGATGACGACGGCCACGTCCGCCATGCCGCGATCCGCATCGGGGATGCGGTGCTGATGATGGGCCAGTCCAGCCGCGAATGGCCCGCCACCGCGACCCACCTGCATTTCTACATGCCCGATGTCGACGATATCTGGAGCCGTGCCCTTTCGCTGGGCGCAACACGCGTGCAGGAGCCGATGCGGCGCGAGGACGGCGACTACCGCGGGGGCTTTCGCGATCCCGGCGGCATTACCTGGTGGATCGCCTGCATGGGCGCTCCCGCTGAAAAGGACACAGACTGATGGAAACCCGCGCCGGCGATCCCGGAGCCTTTGCCGATTTCGACCTTACCCTCGTCGACAGCCCCGCCTTCGTGGTCGATGCCGCGAAGCTGCGGTCGAACCTGCGCGTGCTGGCCGACATTCGCGACCGTTCGGGCTGCAAGGTGCTGTCTGCGCTCAAGGCATTCTCGATGTGGTCGGTCGCGCCGATGATCGGCGAATATCTCGACGGGGTATGCACATCGGGCCTGTGGGAAGCGATGCTGGCGGGCGAGCATTACGACGGCGAGATTGCGACCTTCTGCGCGGCCTACAAGGAAGAGGACATGGAGGAGATCTGCCGCCTGTCCGACCATGTCATCTTCAACACGCCGATGCAGCGCGAACGCTTTGCCCCCATCGTCGAGGCGGCGCGCAACCGGGGCGAGGTGTTCGACATCGGCCTGCGCGTCAACCCGCTCCATCCCGAGGGCGAGGTGCCGCGCTACGACCCTTGCGCCCCGCATTCCCGGCTGGGCTTCCCGGTCGACCAGCTGACCGAGGAGCATGTCGAAGGGCTCGACGGGCTGCATTTCCACACGCTGTGCGAGCAGGACCTGGGTCCGCTGAAGCGCACGTGGGAAGCGCTGCTGCCGCATATCGAATATGTCATTCCCGACCTCAAGTGGCTGAACTTCGGCGGCGGACACCACATCACGCGCAGCGACTACCAGCGGGACGAGCTGGTGCAGTTCCTGATCGACGTGCGCGACATGACGGGGTGCGAGATCTACCTCGAGCCGGGCGAGGCGGTGGCGCTGGACGCGGGCATCCTCGTCGGCACGCTGCTCGACACGCATTACAACGGCATGCCTTTGGGCATCACCGACATCTCGGCCACCTGCCACATGCCCGACGTGCTGGAGGCGCCCTATCGCCCCGCCATGCTGAACGAGCGTGAGGACGTCGAACCGATCCGGCTGGGCGGCCCGTCCTGCCTCGCGGGCGATGTCATCGGCGATTACGGCCTGCCCGAGGGGGCGGAGGTCGGCACGCGGTTCGCGTTCCTCGACCAGGCGCATTACTCGATGGTCAAGACGACGACGTTCAACGGCGTGCCGCTGCCCTCGATCTGGCTGTGGGATTCGGAAAACGGCGTGCTCGAAAAGGTCAGGACCTTCGGCTACCGCGACTTCCGCGACCGGCTGAGCTGAACGCCGCGCGGCCCATCGAAAAAGGCGTCGCGCCTTCGCTGGCGGCGAAGGGCGGACCACGGCCCGCGAGCACATCCCCCGATACTGCCCCGCGACGCTTACGCGGATTCGTCTAGCAGATTGCTTCAAATTTGAATAGACCCGAATCGAGGGATGCAGCCGCCTCCGGGTTGTCTCAACGATATTCGTTCATCGTCTCCGCCAGCCGCGCCAGCGTACCGAACTGCTCGATCGTGCGCTCGACCATGCGTTCGTCCATCCCGGCGTTCATCTGGCCGCTTTCGAACATGTTGCTCGTGCGCACCGCGATCACCATGTCGCCGCGTTCGTGCCGCCCGTCGAACAGGGCGCAGATGTCCTTGCCCGCAAAGCTGTGCTCGATCTCGATCAGCCGTTCGACATAAGCGGGATGGATCAGGTAGCGCGCCTCGACCGGGTCGGTGGTCCAGGCGTCGAAACGATCCTCGAAATCGGGATGCACCACCGGCACCGCTTCGAAACGCTCGCCGTCCAGCTTGACCGAATCCTTGCGCCCGCCGAAGAAACCGGTGTGCTGGCCCTCGCGCAGCAGCAGCGTGCGCGAATGGATGCCGCGGCCATATTGCATGGTGACGATCGCGCCGCGAAACACCGTGACCCAGCGGCGGTTCTTGCCGCTGCCGCGCCGCTCCTCCAGCTTCGCCTCGTGCAATTCGAAATGATGGCCGGCAATCTCGCCCGACCAGTGATCCTCGAACCTGGCGCGGTCGTGGCGCGGCACCATGCCCAGCGCCTTGGCGCGGCGAAAGCCGGTGCCGGGCAGCGTGTCGATGGTAAAGTTCAGCCCCAGCGACCGCGCGATGGCCTGGTTGATGCCGGTCTTCACCGACTTGCGCGCTTCGTTCACCGGGCCGCGCGTCCACGCCCAGGCCAGCGTCAGCACGACGATGGTCGCCCCCATCTTGACCTGGCCGTCCACCGGCAGCGCGATCCACGCGATCAGCAGGACCGGCACCAGCACCGCCGCGGCCACCCAGATGCGCTTGAACGCCTGCGCCTGCGCCTCGCTGCGCATGACCTTCTGTTCCTGCAGCCATCCGCCCAGCGGACCGGCCATCAGCGTGCGGGCCTGCGGCAGTTCGATCATCGTCCACTCCCACGCGTCGGTCAGGGCACGTGCCCACCGCCCTTTCCATGTAGCCACGTACTGCCTAGGCTGCGCACCGGATCGGCGAATCGCAAGGGGAAATGCGGGCGATGGCGGGCTGGATAATCGTTCTGATCGTGCTGGTGGTGGTCGCCGTGCTGGTGATCGGCATCTACAACCGCCTCGTCTCGCTGCGGCAGACGGTCCGGCAGGGCGTCGCCGACATCGACGCGCAATTGCGGCAGAGGCACGACCTGGTGCCCAACCTGGTCAGCACGGTAAAGGGCTATGCCGCCCACGAATCGCAAACGCTCGAGGCTGTGATCGAGGCACGCAACCGCGCGGCGGCAGGCGCGCCCAACTCGGGGGACGAGGAGCAGCTGGCCGTGGCGCTGAACCGCCTGCTCGCCCTCCAGGAAGCCTATCCCGATCTCAAGGCGAACAGCAATTTCCAGCAGTTGCAGAGCGAGCTGGCCGATACCGAGGACAAGATCGCGGCCGCGCGCCGCGCGCTCAATGCCGCGGTGTCGCGCTACAACACGGGGATAGAGAGTTTTCCCGCCGTCGTCTTCGCGGGCATGCTGGGATTCCGCCACGCCGATTTCCACCGGCTGGACGATTCGGAAGTCGGCACGGTGGACCAGGTTCCGCAGGTCCGGTTCTGATCGCGGCGCCCCGGTAAAAGGCTCGGCCCGCCGAACGCAGCATCCGCCCTGCCGCGCTGGCGGTGGCCCCGCGGAACGCATGAAATTACCTTGCGTTTTCGTCACTGGTGCTTATATGCGCCCCCTTCGCTGCCCCATGGGGACTTCCAAACCGCAAGGCAGCTCTTGTCGAATGTTACCTCTGGGGGTCCCTTGAATTGTCCATTTTTCCCGACGCAACTGCTGTAGCCCGCGCCCTGTCGCCGGACGAACCGGTTATCCTCAACCGCCCGCATGCTGCGCGGCGGGCTGCGGAATTCTTCGTCCAAAAGTTCCCGGGCAAGGTGCTCTACGCGGTCAAGGCGAACCCTTCTCCCGACCTGCTGCAGATCCTGCACGATGGCGGGGTGACGCATTACGACGTCGCCTCGATCGCCGAAGTGCGCCTTGTGCGCAGCACGCTGGGCCCGGACGTGACGCTGTGCTTCATGCACCCGGTCAAGAC
>JAPYSD010000378.1 GCA_029936705.1 Croceicoccus sp.
GTCAGCGCGAGGCCCAGGCGGGCCGCTTCGGCCTCGTGTATTGCCGGTGACGACGATGCCGTAATCGCGCGGCCCAGCAGGCCGACCTTGAGGGGGGCATTGCTTGTCATGACTGTCTCTCCGGAACCGCGACGAGCAGCACCAGCAATCCGGCAAGTACGGCCGGCACGGCGTAGATGGCGAAGATCGCTCCGACGGGGAGGTCGGCGGCGACCAGATACCCGCCCACCAGCGGACCGAGCACGGCGCCGATGCGGCCAACGCCCATCGACCAGCCGATGCCGGTGCTGCGGATTTCGGTAGGATAGAACCGCGCGGAGAGAGCCCAGAAGCCGTTGAAGCCGCCTTGCACCGTTACTCCGACCGCAAGGGCCGAGAGCAGCGTCAGCGCCAGCGGCATCGACAGATTGCCGAAGATCAGCATCGCCACTGCGGAGCCGACGAAGAACAGCGAGATAACGCGGGGCAGGGCAAAGCGCACGGCCAGCCAGCCCATCGCACTCGTGCCAAGGAATGCGCCGAGGTTATAGGTTGCCCCTGCGTAGATCGCCTGGTCGACCGGCAGGCCGGCCCGGGTGGTCAGTTCCGGGATCCAGTTGATCACGAAGTAGAGAACGAAATAGCCAAGCGCGACGGCCAGCCAGAGAAGGAGGCCCGAACGCCGCCGGCCATCGTCGAACAGGCGCAGCAGCGATGGCTTGGCTGCCGCTGCCGGTTTGGGGGGCAGGGCAGCGAGCGGTTCGCGGCCCAGCCGCTCGCCGACCCTGTTGGCCCGCTGCAATGCGTTCGCTGGCTGTCGGCGGAGCAGGAAATCGACCGATTCCGGCATGAGCAGCAACGCGATGAGCAGCAGGAAGAAGCTGAGGATGCCGATGGTCAAAAGCACCACGCGCCAGCCGTAATCAGGCAGCAGGGCCACGGTGAGAAACGCGGTGATGATCGAGCCGAAGGGCCAGCCCGCCTGCACGAAGCCGACCGCGAAATCCTGATAGCGTGGCGGCGCGAATTCCGAGGCCATCGCGGTCATGGTGACGCCGATGGTGCCGACGCCCAGGCCGACCACGAACCGCGCAAGGACCATCGCCTGGACCGAGTGCACGCGCGAGGAGATCAGCATCGCCACCGCGACCACGGCAAGCGCGCCGATGATGAGGGTGCGGCGACCGAAACGGTCCGCCAGCGGCGCGATCAACAGGCAGCCGCCAGCCATTCCCGCGAGGCTGGCGCTGAAGATAACGCCGAGGTCGGTGGGCGCTATCGCCCATTCATCGGCAAGAACGGGTGCGACGAACGACATGACGAGCAAGTCTGCTCCGTCGAGCATGTTCAGCAGGAAACACAGGCCGACAGCGACGATCTGCAGCGGCTTCCAGCCGCCGGCGTCGTCAGCGTGGGCAAGGGCGATTGCTGCGCTCACCGGAATGTCCGGAAGGGGGCCGCTGCCGCAAGGCAAGTGCTGAATGCAGTCATGACGTCATCTCTCCATCCGCCCTCATTTACAGGAAGGTCGGCTGCAGCCTCATTAAACATACCGGTTTGTCCGGTCAATAACGAACATACCGGTTTGAATGTTATTGCCTGTGCCTGCGGTTTTTGCCTATGAAACCCGCAGAATATGAAAACGGTTGAGGGTGAAGGGCGTGGCAGAGGCAGCAACCAAGGAACGCCGCAAGCGCGATTCGTCGGCCACCAGGGCCGAGCTGATTGCCGTCGCGACGGACGATTTCGCCGAGAAAGGCCTTGCCGGTGCGAGGGTCGAGGAGATCGCCGCGCGTACCGCGACCAGCAAGCACATGATCTACTACCACTTCGGCAGCAAGGACGGGCTGTATCGTGCTGTGCTGGAGCAGGCCTATGACGAGTTTCGCGTGGCCGAAGGGTCGTTCGACTACGATGACCTGCCCGCGCTCGATGCACTTTCCGCATTGATCGGCGCCACGTTCGACGTGCATGCGCGCTGCCCGCAGATCGTCCGCATCATCATGGCGGAGAACATCAATTGCGGCCAGCAGATCAGGTCGATCAACAGTTTCCAGCAACGTGAACTGGCCTTGGATACGCTGCGGCGGATCCTCGATCGCGGGGCTGCGGAGGGTACGCTGCGCAGCGGCCTGGATCCCTTGCAGATCCACCTGACCGCAAGCGCCTTGTGCTTTCACTATATCGCGAACGTGCACACGTTCGGTCACGTGTTCGACTTCGACGCCCATTCGGCCGAGCATATGAAGGCCCGGCGTGAAGAGATTATCGCAACCGTAATCAGCCGCTGCTCAGCGGCGGCGCGAGGGGAAAAACGATGAAGCAACGCGGAGTCCTTGCGGCTGCTTGTCTGGCGGCGCTGCTTGCCGGTTGTGCGGGGTACGAGCAGCCTGCTCCCGGCCCCGTAGCCAGCGGACTGTCACTTTCCGATCGGTGCGCTACCCTGGGCGCGGATTTGCAGGCGGGCGCACCGGTCGACGATCTCGTCATCACGGCCGGCGAATGGACGGAAGCCGGAGCGACGACCGGCGCTGGTCCGGATGCCCAGCCACCGATGCCCGCGCATTGCCTTGTCGAAGGATATTACGGCGAGCGCGAAGGCCTGATCGGCGGTACGTACCGGACAGGTTTTCGCATGCGCCTGCCGCTCGACTGGAACGGGCGCTTCCTTTTCGAAGGCGGCGGCGGGTCAAATGGCGTGATCCGCGATGCGACTGGTCAGAACGGGGTCGGCAACACACCGGGCCTGTCGCGCGGCTATGCAGTCATCGCCCAGGATAGCGGGCACGACAACGATCGCAACAATGTGCCGTCGCACGGTGGGGAACTGGCTTTCGGCCATGATCCACAGGCGCGGGCCGATTATGGCCACGCCAGCCTGAAGCCGACCTACGATCTTGGCCAGTTCATCGTGACCACATTCTATGGCCGCAAGAGCAATACCAATTTCTTCTGGGGCTGTTCGAAAGGCGGTCAGGAGGGGATGGCATTCGCCCAGCGCTACCCCGACGCCTTTGACGGGATCGTGGCCATGGCACCGGCCATGTCCCTGCCGCGCGCCGCGCTGGCACAGGCATGGGATACGCAAACGCTGGCGAGGCTCCTGTCCTCGCGCGGCGATACGCCGTCGATCGATGGGTTGAGAACCCTGTTCTCCGATGCGCAATTCGGCCTGATCGGCAAGGCGGCGCTGGCAGCCTGCGACCGCCTCGATGGAGCAGAGGACGGAATGGTGACGGCCATCGGGCAATGCACCACCGCGCGCGTCGAGCCTGAATTGCGCGCGCGGCAATGTAGTGCGCAAGGCGGCGAAGATTGTCTCGACAAGGCGCAGGTGGACGCTTTGATCGAGATATTGGCTGGACCCCATGACGCGGCGGGCAAGGCCCTGTACTCGGGCTGGGCCTGGGATGGCGGCATCGGGTCGCAGGGCTGGCAGGTCTGGAAGACGGGTTTCGTCGGCGGACCGCCGTCGCTGAACGTGGTCCTCGGCGGGAACGCGCTCGCTTCCATCTTTACCACGCTGCCTACGCCGGTCGAGGCGGATGAAGAGGCGCTGCTCAAGTGGCAGCTGGCTTTCGACTTCGCCAAGGACGCGGCGAAAATCTACGCGGTGAAGCCGCCCTACACGACCAGCGCGTGGCAGGACGTTGGCATGCGATCGACCGATCTTGCAGCCTTTCGCGATCACGGCGGAAAACTGATCGTGCCCCATGGCAGCAGCGATCCCGTGTTCTCCGTGCTTGATACGATCGACTGGTGGAACGGAGTTAACGCGGCAAACGACGGAGCGGCGGCGCACTTCGCGCGGGTCTTTCCGGTTCCGGGCATGGCGCATTGCCGCGGTGGGCCGTCGACCGACCGGTTCGACGCGCTCACCGCGCTCGAAAGCTGGGTGATCGACGGCGTGGCACCTGCGGCTATTCCGGCGACCGCGGGTGATGAAACGCCGTGGCCGGGGCGCGAAATGCCGCTGTGTCCCTACCCGCAGATCGCGCTACCCGCTGGTGATGGCGGCTATCGATGCGGTCTTGCCGGGCAATAGGATTGCCGGGCTTCACGCAGACGCGGCAAGGAGATTTGAGAGTGCGGACGATCATGATCGCGGCGGCGTGGCTGGCCCTTTGCTCCGCTACGCCCGTGTC
>JAPYSD010000379.1 GCA_029936705.1 Croceicoccus sp.
GACTCGGCCTTCGCCATCACGCTGACCGGATCGTTCATCAACGGCACTGGCGAAGCCGGCGTCGTCGCCTTCGATCCGACCGCACTGTCGAGCTTCTTCGATGCGACCGACTACATCGGCGCCGTCGCTGACGAAACCGACACCTGGTACGAGGGCTGGACCTGCGACAGCGCCACCCTGACCTTCGGGAACAACACCGGCCCGTGCACCGAACTGCCGGTCTATTCCTGATCGCGTGATCGGGGAGGGCGCGATCCGGACCAGCGCCGGGTCCGCCCTCCCCCTTTTCGTATTTGCTTTTGGGCAGGCCTGCGACCGGGCCTGTCCCCGACTGATCCATTGAGGGGGTTTCACAGCCATGTCGACCGGCAAGCGCCTTGCAGGCGTACTCCTGCTTTCCACCGCGCTTTCCTTTCCCGCCACCGGTTTTGCGCAGGATGTCATCGGCGTACCCCCGGGCGATGATCCCAGCACGGAATCGGCCGAGATCCAGCAGGCGGAAGACGCGCTGGGCCCCGGTGCCGAGGTGCTGGAGGACAGCGACCAACCCGTCGACGACACCTATTCCGAGCCCGATATCTCGGTGCCGGGCGGCGACATCATCGTGACCGGCCGCCGGGTGCGCGACGTCACGCGTTCATCGACCCAGGTCGTCAACGTGCTGTCCGCCGAACAGATCGCCCGCACGGGCGAAGGCGACATCGCGGGCGCGCTGAACCGCGTGACCGGCCTGTCGCTGGTCGGCGACGGGCGCGTCTATGTGCGCGGCCTTGGCGATCGTTATTCGCTGGCCATGCTGAACGGCCTGCCGCTGCCCAGCCCCGAACCGCTGAGCCGCGTCGTTCCGCTGGACATCTTCCCGACGAATGTCATCGCGTCCTCGCTGGTGCAAAAGACCTATTCCGCGAACTTCCCCGGTGAATTCGGCGGCGGCGTGATCAACCTCACCACCCGCGCCGTTCCGGACGAGAGCTTCTTCACCCTGTCGGTCAGCGGCGGCGGCGATACCCGCACGACGGGCCGCGACGGGCTGAGCTATTTCGGTTCGGACATCGACTGGACCGGTTTCGACAATGGCAACCGCGACGTTCCCTCGAACCTCGAGGCGTTCTACCAGAGCGGCGAGCGCATCGAGAATGCCGGGATCGCGACCCAGGAAGGCATCGCCGCGCAGATCTTCCCGACCAACCTGGCCACCGTGCAGAAGATCGGCAACCTGCCCCCGAACTGGTCGGCATCCGCCACCGGCGGCACGTCGTTCGACGTCGGGTCCGACGCGGTGCTGGGCGTCATCGCGACCGCGGGGCTGAAGAACAGCTGGCGCAATCGCCTAGTCACCTCGCAGACCGGCACGACCAACCTGGACCTGCGCGACGATACGCGGAACTTCATCACCGACCAGCGCATGCTGTTCAACGCGCTTGTCGCCGTCGGCATGGATTTCGGCGAACACACGATCCGCTGGACGAACCTGTACATTCGCGACACGCGCAAGCAGGCGAGCCTGGCCAACACCTATCAGTTCGAGGACAACTTCGACGTCGTCACCCAGAACACGGCCTGGTACGAACGCCAGCTGATGGACAGCCAGGTCGTGGGCGAGTTCGAGTTCGGTCCCCTCTCGCTCGACCTGCGCGGCGGCTATGCCCGCACCAACCGCGAGGCGCCGTACAACCTGACCTTCAACTATGTCCGCACCAACCTGGATACGCCGACCGGCGATTATTACGTCGCCAATGTCACCGGCAACCAGATCCAGAACGTCGATCCGATCACCTCGGTGTTCGAGGATCTGCAGGAAGAACTCTGGTTCGGCGGCATCGATGCCAGCTACGAGATCATGCCGAACCTGGTGTCGACGATCGGCTATGCCTATTCCGACACCGACCGCTATTCCGAGCGGCGCGAGTTCCAGCTGCAGATGAGCGTGGACCCCGACCAGGTTGCCAACGGCCTTACCAACCAGGTGCTGACCGCCGTCGGCCTGCGCCGTCCGGGCGACATCGTGAACGGCGCCAGCCTGGCCGGGTTCAATGTCGGCCTCGTCGAACCGTCGCAAAGCCCTGCCTTCGACGCGGCGCTGCAGGTACACGCCGGCTACGGACAATTGCGCTGGCTGCCGCTGGATACGCTGACGGTCGACGTTGGCGTGCGTTATGAAAACGGCAAGCAGAACGTGTCGCTGGCACCGGTCTTCAACGATATCGACCCGACCGGCACCGTCACCAATATCGAGGAGGATTATTTCCTTCCCACCGCGACGGTCACGTTCGAGGCCAGCGACGACCTGCAGCTGCGGCTGTCCGGTTCGAAGACGATCGGCCGCCCGCAGTTCCGCGAGCTGATCGAGCAGACCTATTACGATCCGGAAACGAACCGCCAGTTCCGCGGCAACCCGTTCCTGACCGACAGCGAACTGCTGAACGCCGAGGCGCGCGCCGAATATTACATTGGCGGGGGCGACCGGATCAGCGTGGCCGGTTTCTACAAGGAAATCGACGAGCCGATCGAGGCCGTGACCAACATCACCTCGGGCGGCGGGCGCATCACCAGCTTCATCAACGTGCCCAAGGCCAAGCTCTATGGCGCCGAGTTCGAGGCGCAGTACAGCTATGACCTGTTCGACGTGGGCGGATGGTTCGAGACCAAGCAGCTGATGCTGATCGCGAACTACACCTATTCGAAGTCCGAGCTGTCGGGCTTTGACGACCAGACGACGGCCCTGTTCCCCGGCAGCCCGGTGACGATCGACAGCTATTTCGATACTGGCGACGCCATGACCGGCCAGTCGGAGCATGTCGCAAACCTGCAGTTCGGGCTGGAAGACATGGACGTGCTTCAGCAGTTCACCATCCTGCTGAACTATGCCAGCGACCGCGTGATCGGTTACGGCCCGCAGCAGCCGCCGATCGTCGAGGATCCCGGCCTGACCGTCGATTTCGTCGCCCGGACCGAGGCGGAGTTCCTAGGCCAGGGTGTCGAGCTGAACTTCCAGGCGCGCAACATCTTTGCCCGCGACCACCTGGAATATCAGGACAACGGCACCAATCGCCTTGACGTGAACAGCTACAAGCGCGGGGCCTCGTTCTCGATCGGTGCATCGATGGAGTTCTGATCCCGCACGGTTTTTGCGCCTGAACGGCCCGGCTTCCCCATGGAATGCCGGGCCGTCTTTTTACCGGCGCACAGGTCGCGTGCACCATATCGGCACGATGGTCATACAATCGAGCAGGTTCGTCATAACAATTTGCCTTGGCCCCTTCCCTTTGGCAGCATCGCCGCAAGGGACTGAACAAGGGGGTTTTTCGATGCGTTTCGCTACTGCGCTGCTGTTTGCGCCTGTCATGCTTGCGGCCATGCCCGCCTATGCGGGAGAGGAGGTTCTGTACGGACCCGCCCCGGACTGGGCGGACGTGCAGGGCACCGACAGCATCGATACCGCGGCCAAGACCCCGATTGCGAGGATGGACGTCCAGCAGCGGTTCGAGGACGGGCTGGTCACGATGTATATCGACCGCGCGCTCAAGCTGGACAGCGCCGAGGCCCTGACCCAGGGCGGCACCAGCACGGCATCGTGGATGCCGGAAAAGGGCGATCTCACCATTCACGCGGTGCGCATCCTGCGCGGGGACGAGGTTATCGACGTCCTTGCGTCGGGCGAACGCTATACCGTCCTGCGCCGCGAGACGCTGCTTGAGCGGCGAACGCTGGACGGCATGCTGACCGCGACCATGCCGATCCCCGGCCTGCGGATCGGCGACGTTCTGAACATCGTCTACAGCCAGACCGTCAGGGACGAGACGCTGGCGGGCGGCGCGCAGTTGAATTCGATGCTGTTCGCCAAGCCGGTCGAGGCGGGTTTCGGCCGCAACGTGGTTTCGTGGCCGGTCAACGAAGCCGTGCTCTGGAAAGCGGGGCCGGATGTCGCGGCGGCAGAGGAGGAGACGCGCGGCGGCTATCGCTATGTCAGCATCGACATGCCGCTGGCAGAGCGCGAGGACATGCCCGAAGACGCGCCCAGCCGCTATACCCGGCCGCAGCTGCTGCAAGCCGCGACTTTTCAGAACTGGCAGCAGGTCTCGCGCGTCTTCGCACCGCTATACGACGTGTCGGACGC
>JAPYSD010000380.1 GCA_029936705.1 Croceicoccus sp.
GCCGTCGCGTTCCATCCGCTTGCGCTCGAGCTTGCGGGCGCGGCGAACGGCGGCGGCCTTTTCGCGGGCGCGCTTCTCGCTCGGCTTCTCGAAGTGGCGACGCAGCTTCATCTCGCGATAGACGCCCTCGCGCTGCAGCTTCTTCTTGAGCGCGCGGAGAGCCTGGTCGACATTGTTATCGCGAACGATGATTTGCATAAAACGCTGTTACCTCGGTTTCTGTCACGGCACCGGCAGGAAGCGAATCGCCCGCGAGCACCAGATGATCTGATTTAAATACTGTAGGGGCCGAATCCCCAAAGGACCGGCCTGAACCGGCGGAGCCGCTACCAGCACCCTCCGCGTAAAGCAAGCACGCTTGTAAAGGGAATCGGGCCGATGCATCCACCAACTGTTGCCTTACTACCACGAAAGGGGCATCGGGCGCAAATCCACAGCATCGGCGAGGCCCTACGCGCAAGGTCTTCCGCTGCGACTTAACCCAAGTTACACCCGGGGCTCCATGGCCATGCCGCTATCTCAACTCACCGCTTCGCTGCTCGTCGCCCTCGGCGGCGGGACGGGGGCGGTGCTGCGCTATCAGCTGGGACGGCTGGTCGCGCATTTCGCGCCCGGCCAGGCGCTGGCCTTTCCGTGGCCGACGCTGGCGGCCAACGCGCTGGGCAGCGCCGCGATGGGCGTGCTGATCGCGTGGCTTGCCCGGCACGACGCGTCCGTCGGCACCGGGGGCGAAACCTGGCGCCTGCTGCTGGGCGTCGGCCTGCTGGGCGGCTTCACCACCTTCTCCAGCTTCTCGATGGAAACCGTGCTATTGTGGCAGCGCGGCGAGGCGGGGCTGGCACTTGCCTATGTTGCCGCTTCTCTGGTGCTGGGTCTTGCGGGACTGGTCGCGGGACTGACTTTCGCACGAGGAACATTGTAATGCCCGCACCCCAGGACACGATCCGCCGCTTCACCGTGGGCCACGACGACGACGGCGCCCGGCTGGACCGCTGGTTCAAGCGGCATCTGCCGCAGATCGGCTTCAACACGATCTCGCGCTGGGCGCGCACCGGCCAGATCCGCGTCGACGGCAAACGCGCCAGGCCTGAGGACCGGGTCGAGGCGGGGCAGGAAATCCGCGTGCCCCCCGGCGGCGAAAGCGCAAGCGGGGGCGCCCCGCAGCGCCAGCGCATCCAGCTGACCGACGACGAGCTGGCCGAGGCCGACGCGATGGTCCTGCACCGCGACCGCGCCGCCATCGTGCTGAACAAGCCGCCGGGCCTTGCCACGCAGGGCGGCACCGGCACCAAGCACCACGTCGACCGCCTGCTCGAAGCCTTCGTGCCCGAGGAGGACAGCAAGGTCCCTCGGCCGCGGCTCGTCCACCGGCTCGACAAGGACACCTCGGGTGTGTTGCTGACCGCCGCCACCCCGGGAAGCGCGGCGTTCTTCTCCAAGCGCTTTTCGGGCCGCAGCGCCAAGAAGATCTACTGGGCGCTGGTGACGGGCGTACCCGACATCTCGGCCGGCACCATCGACCTCGCGCTGGCGAAACAGCCCGGCACCGGGGGCGAGAAGATGATGCCCGATCCCGAAGGCCAGCCCGCCCGCACGAAATATCGCGTGGTCGACCGCGCGGGCAACAAGGCCGCCTGGGTAGAGCTTGAGCCGCTGACGGGCCGCACCCACCAGCTGCGCGTGCACATGGCCGCGATCGGCCATCCCATCGTGGGAGACGGCAAGTATGGCGGTCAGGCCGCGTTCCTGACGGGCAGCATCAGCCGCAAGATGCACCTGCACGCGCGCCGCCTGATCATCGACCATCCCGATGGCGTGCCGCTGGACGTGACCGCCCCGCTGCCCGAGCATTTCGCGGCCAGCATGGAACAGCTTGGCTTTGACGAGAACGCTAGCGACGCCCTGCCCGAAACGGGCCCGCCCCCGCCATCGCGCGAGGAGAAGAAGGTCGCCGCGCGCCGCCATGCCAAGGACCTGCGCAAGGAACGCCGCGGCGAACGGCGCCAGCGCACCACCGGCACGCCCAAGCCCGGCAAGCCCACCACCAAGCGGTCCGCCGGCGTCCCGGTCAAGAAGGGCGGCGTCAAGAAGGGCAAGGGCAGCCCCCGCCCCGCGGCCAGGACCTCGACCAAGCCAGCGGCCAAGCCGCCGTCACGCAAGCCGCGCGGCAAATGAGCAGGATCGCCATCTTCGATTGCGACGGCACGCTGGTCGACGGCCAGGCCAACGTGTGCGAGGCAATGGAGGAGGCGTTCGCCGCGGCATCGCTGACCGCACCCTCGCGCGCGCTGATCCGCCGCGCGGTCGGCCTGTCGCTGCCGCAGGCGATGGCGCTGCTGTTGCCCGAAAGCACCCCTGCGGAACAGGAAATGCTGGCCGAAAGCTATCGCATCGCCTTTCGCGAACACCGCCGCCAGGGCCGCATCGACGAACCTCTGTTCGAAGGTATCGCCCCCTTGCTGCGGCAATTGCACGATGCCGGCTGGCGGCTTGCCGTCGCGACGGGCAAGTCGCGGCGCGGCCTGCGCCACTGCTTGGCGGCCCACGGCATTTCCGAATTGTTCTGCAGTCTGCAGACCGCGGACGACCATCCGTCGAAACCCGATCCCTCGATGATCCTTGCCGTGCTTCGGGAAACCGGGTCGCGGCCCGGCGACGCGGTGATGATCGGCGACACCAGCTTCGACATGATCATGGCCAGCACTGCGGGCGTACGCGCGATCGGCGTCGACTGGGGGTATCACCATGCCGAGGAACTGCTGGCCACCGGCGCCGAACGCGTCGCCGACACGGTCGGGGAACTGGCCGCCATGCTGCAGGTGACCGATGGCTGATCCCGCTGCGGGGCGCTTCTTCGCGATGCAGCTTGCCCGCATGGGCGGCGTGGCCGTCGCGGTCTACGGGCTGCTGGCGGCGGCAGCCGACATACCGTGGCCCGACGGGCTGCCGCGCTGGCTGGGCTTCGTCCTGCTGGTCGTCGGCCTGGCCGAGGCGCTGGTCGTGCCGCGCACGATGGCACGCGCCTGGAACAGCGAGGCACTGACCCGCAAGCATACGACGGACGAGCACCACCCATGAAGCGTTTCTACAAGGATGTAACCGTCAGCGAGGCCGCTGGCGGCTGGCAGGTGCTGCTGGACGGGCGCGCGCTGAAAACGCAGGGCGGCGCGCCGCAGATCGTGCCGACCCGCGCGCTGGCCGGGGCGCTGGCCGCGGAATGGGACGCACAGGGCGACAAGCTCGACCCCGGCAGCTTTCCGCTTCGCGACATGACCGATTACGCCATCGACCACGTCGCCGCCGATCCCGCGCGCGCGATAGCGGCCATCATGCCCTTCGCCGAGACCGATACGCTCTGCTACCGCGCGGACGAGGGCGACGCGCTGCGCGAGCGGCAGGAAGCGGTCTGGGAACCGCTGGTCGCGGCAGCGGAAAAGGCGCTGGACAGCCGGTTCGCGCGCGTAACCGGCATCACCTATGCGCCGCACCCCCCCGCCACCCGCGCCCGCGTGGTCGAGGAGCTGGAGGAGATGGACAGCTTCACGCTGGCCGCGCTGCAGAACCTTGCCAGCCTCGCCGCCTCGCTGATCGCAGGGCTGGCCGCGCTGGACGGCGCGCAGGATGCCGACACGTTGTTCGCCGCCGCCAACCTGGAAGAGGACTGGCAGGCGCAGCAATGGGGCTGGGAGCACGAGGCGCTGGCCCGCCGCGACGCGCGGGCGCGCGGCTTCGCGCTGGCGCAGCGTTTCGCACGGCTGGCACGGGCGGGCGAAACGGCGGAACCTTAAACCGGCCCGCCCGCTTCTCCGATAGACAAGGAGAAGCCCCCATGCCCACCAGCACGCCCACAGCCATCGCCATCAACTGCACGCTGAAAAGCGACGAGAGCGCCGTCTCGTCCACCGATTCGATGATCCAGGTCGTGCAAAAGGCCTTTGCCGAACACGGTGTGAAGGTCACGAAGACGATCCGCGCCGCCGCGCACGACATCCTGCCGGGCGTAACCTCGGACGAGGGTGACGGCGACGACTGGCCCGCACTCAGCGAGGAGATCCTGAAGCACGACATACTGATCTTTGGCACGCCGATCTGGATGGGCCAGGTC
>JAPYSD010000381.1 GCA_029936705.1 Croceicoccus sp.
GAACGAGGTGAACGCCGCGGTCGGCGACTTCTTCGAGCGCTTTACGCAGACTGCCGTGGATTCGGCCGTAGATCGACATCTGGATGATCTGAGCGCCGTTGTCAGCTGCGTGCCGAACGGCACGAGCGATCGCACGTTCGTCCATTTCGCAAAGGACGGTCTGACACCGGCGGGTCGCGCGATATGCGAGGATGTCGAGGGGCGCCTCTGTTCCATCGAGAATGATGGAAGTTACGAGCGTGCCGTGAGATCCGCGCCAGCGAGCTTCGGTTTCCGCAAAGATGCCGTCCTTATCGCGAGCGTCGAAGCGCTGCACAGTGATGCCCTCACGCTGCGGAGCTTCGAATACTCCGGAATCGATCACCGCGATGCGCACCGGGGCTTCTTGTGCGGTCGCTGCGACTGGCAATGAAAATGCCAATGTAGCAATGATCGCGATCGAGCGAAGGATGTTCATGGCGGAGCCTCCTGAGTGACTTTTCCAACCCACGGTTGGTTCGCCCTCAGGTCGGTAGAACGACCGGTTCTGCTCCTGTTTTAGGATGGTAAGGAATGATTCCTTTGCCTCATCCTGATTTCTGCTTGCCTTGCTCGTACAGCTGCGTGGCGACATCGTCGCCGACCGACAGGTTGCGTAAGACTATAAAGTGGAGTCTATCTTGAGCTCAGTGCAGCGACGGGGTTGCCGATGTAATCGAAGACGCCTAGATGGTCTTCGCGAGTAGTGCGGTGTGTCCCCGCATACTTGGTCCCCCCACCCTCTCGAAGGACTACTCAATGAATGATATGTCTCCGGTAGATAATACCGGCCTGATCGAGCTGACCTCCGATATCGTCAGCGCGCACCTTTCGAATAATACCGTCTCGGTCGATGATGTGCCGTCGCTGATAACACAGGTTTTCGGAGCACTTTCGACTTGCGGTCAGAGCGAGGAAAAGGAAGAGGTCCGCCCAGAACCGGCAGTATCCATCCGTGCTTCGGTGAAGCCCGATTACATCGTCTGCCTAGAAGACGGTAAGCAGCTGAAGATGCTCAAGCGTTATCTCATGACGAATTACAGCATGACTCCGGAACAATACCGGGAGCGATGGTCCCTCCCCTCGGATTACCCGATGGTCGCTCCCAACTATGCTGAAAAGCGCCGCGAATTGGCTAAGCAGATCGGCCTTGGCCATAAGCCTGGGGTGCGCAAGCCACGCAAGAAAGCGTAAGCGGCTACAAACGATAATTGGTAAGGGCGGTGCCGACGGTGCCGCCCTTTCCTTTTAGGCAGCAGTCGCGGTTATAGGAACCTCGTCCAATTCCGCCAATGTCTGGATGAGCGGCGTTGGTGCCAGGCAGTCTTTTGCAAATACGCATCGCAGCATTCTGCGGTCGGATAGCGTTTGCAATGGGGAGATGCGGCTAATCTTCAGCGGCGGGAAACCGGGCAGTTCAACCAGCCGCTCAACCCCCATGCCGGGTTCGAACGAATTCAGGACATGGCAGATCGTACTTTCAGGCATCGAATTGAACGTTATGCCCTTCTCATCGATGCAGGCCGATCCCGCGTAGCAGTTGCCTGCAAGAGTAGCATTGTCCTTGCCCGAAGATGATATGCACCCGCAAATTAGAGGATCATCGGCAAGCGCAATGCCCCGCAGCTGGTTGTTATAGCTGACGGCTCCGCAATGGTAACGGAGGAGATCGATGCCAGCGTCGCCCCTAAGAGCGTACGCGCGCTGAATTACGAAGCGCGCAACCGGACCGACCCAGAAGTCCTGCAATGCAGGCCTGCGCATTAGTGGTTTTCCAGCTGATCGCGGATCGCTTCGCGGCGATCACGACGCTTGGCGGCGCGGAAGATCTGCCGGCGCTCGGTGCTTCCAGGCGCGGGAAAGCAGCAGTGACATTTCTTGCCGCCAGGGCCCATATGGCGGCTGACATTTCGCGAAATGCGCATTTTCCATCTCCTAGATTGCTCGCGCTTTCGTGCATTGGGCAGAGGCCATTTAGATTTTCTGGATGATGGTCGTCATCGCGCGTCCGATCATAGCCTCGCCTTTCGGCGATAGGCTGATCATGCGCTTGTGCCCGTTTGGCTCAGAGCGTGTCAGCTTCTTGGTGCAGAGCGTCGTGCAGCTGCGCGACGCGCTCGAGATCGAGATGCTGAGCTTTTCGGCGATGTCCGAAATGGCATGCTTTTCGTCGCGAACTAGAAAAAGGATCCCGAGTTGACGGACCGTCAGCTCATCGAACCCATGATCGATAATGCCGATGAACGCGGAACGCAGCACATCTTGGGCATGTGCCTCGCTGATGACCGCAGCCAGAACGCCTTCGACCTCTTGAGAGGCTGCCTTGGCGCTCGCGAATTGTTCTGTGCGTTCGGCTCGCATTGATCATCCATCCTGTTGCTACCTCGGTTGTAGGATGCGATCTGAAAGCTGCAAAGTGACCCCGGCCGCCGAAGCAGAGCCCGCCGGCGGGGTTATCGGGATGGCATTACGAGAATGCCTTCGTAGAAGAAGTCGGCATCTGAATGAGCCCCCGCTATCATCGGAAGCCACCAGGGTTCCTGTTCCGGGTTCAACTTGCGGTGAGCGTCGGCCCGGCCGTCATTGTGCGAAACATGTATCTCGACGCAGTTGGGCAAGGCGAGAAGATCGCGGACGATGTCGTCCTTTCGCCCGTGGCGCCTGGCAACGATATTGAGGTGGCTAAGGTCGAGGGCAAAGCCAACGCCTGAATGGGCCACAGCTTCATATTCCTGCCAGTTCGACATTAGCCACATATCGGATCGAGCTGGATACAGGCCCTCTACTGCGACGCGGGCGGACATCTTGTCTTCGAGGGCTTTGACGTTGCCGATCATCTGATCGATCGTAGACTCCTCCCGAAGTCCCGCATGGATGGAATAGCCAATTGAGCCCATGAGTTTTGTCAGGGCGATCAGGCGATCGATCCAGTCTTTGTTCTCGGGGATGTTGCTACCATAGACGTGTCGTTTTGGCACTCCGGCAAGCTTGGGAGAGGCATGAAGCCGAAACTCGGTTTCAGGGTAGCGCGCCATGAAGCGTTCGATCTCGTCCTCGCCGAGATAGCCGCGGTGCTGTGGGCAGAGCTGCACGCGGTGCATGTCGATTTCCCCGAAGACGGGATCGGCGAGACCTTCGGCGATCAGATCGAGCGACATTTCGTGCGTCTTGGTCGGCACGATCGCAGATGCGGCGTGGATTGGATGCTGCATCTTTTCCTCCTCAGTAGCATGTCGCCGGGAGGCTCTAAACGGCTGTCCTATATTCAAGGAACGAGCAGTTCAGCCTAGGGTCGTCATCCTCCCATTCCTCACGGGACGTGAGCGTCTTTTCAGCAAGGAATGGGACCTTGAAATAGACGTCTCCAGCAAAGCGGTTCTTCATTTCCGTAATCAGGAAACGGTCACAGAAACCCAGGGACGCGGCGAAGATCTTGGCGCCGCCGATGACGAAGATTTCCCCTCCTCCCGCGGCCTTCAATGCGTCCTGGATGCTTGTAACGGCATCAGCCTTCGATCGGTCGATCAACCGCGGATTCGAGGTCACCACGATGTTATGACGATAGGGCAGCCCGTCGCCCAGGCTGTCCCAGGTTTTCCGTCCCATGATGACAGGATGACCCAGCGTCGCTTCTCGAAATCGGCGAAGGTCCTCGCGGTGCGTCGGCCAGGGCAGCTTGCCATGGAGACCGATCGCACCGTCAGGTCCGTGTGCCACAATGAGGGTGACGCGGCGCTTCATCAGCCTGGGACGGTCAAACCGCCACGTCCCCCTTGATAGCCGGATGTGGATCGTATCCAGTCACCGAGAAATGCTCGAAGCGGTAGTCGTCGATTGACGGAACTCCAGAGGCAATTTCAAGCTTGGGAAAGGGGCGCGGCTCGCGGGCAATCTGCTCTCGTGCCTGCTCTAGGTGGTTGAGATACAGGTGTGTGTCTCCGCCCATCCAGACGAGTTCCCCGGGGGTTAAGCCCGCTTGATCAGCAAGCATGAAAAGCAAGGCTGCCCCTGAAAAAACGTTGAAGGGAATTCCAAGAAGCATATCTCCAGACCTTTGAAAGATAAGGAGATTTAGCTTTTCTC
>JAPYSD010000382.1 GCA_029936705.1 Croceicoccus sp.
GGCCGGCTCTGGTTCTGGCTCTGGCTGCGGTTCGGCATCGGCATCAACGTCGACCGGAACATCGTCGTCGGAAGCCGTGGCGACGACGGCCATTTCCTCTGTTTCGCCTGGCATATCTGAGGCGCCGCTGTTGCAGGCGCAAAGCAACGCTGCCGCGGCGGTGGCGGCAAAAATACGATAACTCATGTAAGGGTCCCCCCGTTAGGTGGCGTTGATTGATTGGAAGCCCAGTGAGAGGCTTCGGAGATTGATATATCTGGTCAGGTTACTTTTTCGATATCCGCGATAGCATCGGGATCCAGAATGATGATGCTGTCCTCGCAGCCTGGCACACGCTTGCGAAAGAGATGATCGGGCGCATTGTCGTTCTGTGCTGCTGCCATGATCGCTTCGACCGGGAGTCCTTCGTAGCGATTGAGGTAGACGGCGATCGGAGCACGGCGGGCCGCCGACCTTATCCGATGTGGCGACCATGATCCGGTGTCTTTCAAACGGATCGTCTTGCATCCCTGCCTCAGGCGAATCCTATAGAGGTACTTGCCTGGCCAGCGCATCACAGCCTGTTTGCGCGAACCGGCATGAAGGCCGGGCAGGATCGCCGAGATCTTGAGATCGGCGCAGTTGGAGCCGTGCCAGAACTCGCTCGCATTGGAGATCACAGTACCTCGTCGAGGTCAGTCCAGTCGACTGCACGTTCGGGTCCATCGAATTCGGTTCCGCTCACGTCCTTCAGGATCTGGCGGATATTGACGGGTTCGATGATCTCGTTGGCGTCACCTTTGTCATTCCACGATCTCAACCATTCGTTGTCTTCGTGGACGCAATAGGCGTTCCAGAGCGCAACAGCGCGCGCAGGAGTGGGTGCAACCACGAACAAATCCTGGTTCTCGCCGTCCACATCGGCTCCGCGAACGAGGTATAGCGATTTGATCGGTTCAGCGAGATGCTCGGCGATGTCGATTTCGATGCGCCGGCGGCGTACCGGGCGCTTCTCGGCAACGAAGGCCTCGATATCTTCAGCCTCGGTGACCGAAGGCGGCAATTCGACGACGGCGCATTCGCCGATAGGTAGATAGGTCTCGGTCCCGGGGTGGTAGATGATCTGCTGGGTCATGAAACTCTCCTATTACGCAGCCAGGGCCATGCAGGATGCGAAGTGGACATTGGGGAGGCGGTAGTTGAATTGCTCGCTGCTTGAGGGGTTGAGGGAGTCTGCCTGCTCAGTGAAACAGGGGACACCTTGCAGCGTCGTCTGAACAAAGGTCATCATTACTGGAAGGCGATCAATATCGACCGCGTGGACCCGCAGGACCTGCTTGGGATCATAACCCAGGCTCTCGATGGCCTCTGCAGCTGCGATCACCATTCCCCCTGCCCCGCACGTAGGCTCCTGCATGCCGACGAAGCCCTTTTCGGCGATGAGCTTTTCGACCGCTTCCTTCGTGAAAGTCATGGCAGCCATCATGCGGCTGACGCTGTAGGGCGTGAAGAATTGACCGGCGCCTTTCGAATTGATCTCGAGCTGGTGGTAAAGCTCGCCGAGCCAATCGCCGCGTTCGCGCACTGAGACGGCGGTAAGACGAGCGAAGAGCTCGGTCATGAGGTCATAGCCTTCGCCTTCGAACGAGGCTTTCAGTTCGGCGTAGCGTTTCTCGCGTCTCAGCCAGTTGGCATCGCGCGGCATGAACCCGTTCTGGAGGGCGATCGTCCATATCTCGAGCATGTCGGCGAATAGGGTTCGAGTGTGGTGTTTGAAGCGCGCCCACTCTGCAATCGCGGCGCCTGCGCGAGCGAGTTCGTTGTTGGAAGCTTGGAAACGGCGTCCCATCTGTCCTCCTGAAATAGAAAAGGCGGCCGATGGCGGCCGCCTTGTGATCGATGTTGCTGAAGCCCAGCCTGATCGGGCTTTTGTGACCGCTTATGGCCTGGCGTGGCAGTGATGCTCAGTCAGGATCGCCATATTCCTCGTCGCAATGGTCACATTTGGTGTCGGAAGGTAGCTTGCCGCTCTCGTTGACCCACGAATGAAGGCCGATGCGGCAATTAGGATTTGGTGGCGTTGCTTCGTCGATGATTTCGGCGACATAGCGGTCGGACACGCCGGTGATCGAGATCTCTTCCTCGGCGATGGTTTCGCCCGCTTCGGCCTTGTTGCGGGCAGCATCCTCAGTGTCTGCTTCCACGGTATAGTGCATCTCGACGTTGCGAGTTTCGGTGACGGCGAACTTGAATTTGGGCATGGGGTGTCCTTGTAAAGAGATCGTCAGGCAGCTTTGGCAATCGATCGGATCGATGTGTTGGAAAGCAGCTTCTCATCGCCGAGGTCGATGGCTTCGACAGGTGCGGCTGGAGCTAGATCGAGAGCCTTCATGACCTGGCGCCCGACAGCACGGCCGAGAAGCGGCGGGACGGAGTTGCCGAGTTGGCGGAGAGCGGCAATTTTTGAGTCGCATAACCGGACCCAATCGGGGACGGAATGAAGGCGGCAGCCTTCACGAACGGTTATGACGCGGCTGCCCTTCGAGTGAATTGGAACGACGGCCGTGAAACTTCCGTGCTCGGCATTAGAGCCAGCGCGTAGCGTGAGAGCCTGGCCGTGAGGATCGAGACGGTGCCGGCGGCTGATGCGCTCCGATCCGCCGGGGGCGGTCGCCATAAAGCGTTCGATTGACGCGGCTTCGTGCTGGGTGCGCTGGGAGCATGTCAGCCGGTCGCGGCGCCAGTTTCGACGATATGACAGGTCCTCGGGATCGTTCTCGAGGCCCATCATCATTCGCCCGTACCAGCTGGTCGGGTGCTGCGGCATGGTATCGACCCAGCTACGGCTCCAAAGCTCGTCGAAATCATCAGCGTCCGGAAGTCCATCGAAGGCGTCCCGCACGGTAGGCGTTTGCTTCAGTAGGAAGTCGGGGTCGGCGCTGTGCGTGGGTTCAGGGTAGGTCGGCGCGGTAATGTCGTCGCGGTGACAAAAAAGGAAGACACGTTCGCGCCGCTGCGGTACACCGAAGTCAACGGCTCGAAGGACGCGCGGATCTACGAGGCTATATCCAGCCTTGCGAAGTGTTTCGCGAATATTGTCGAGATATCGTTCGTTCTGCTTTTGCAAAATCGTCGGAACTTGCTCCATCACCATGATTTTTGCTTCAAGGCGAATGCCATGCTCGATGAAGCTTGCCATTAGCTTGTTGCGCTCATCGTTGGGATCCCGGCGGCCTATAGAGCTGATAGCCGTACAAGGCGGCCCACCTACGACCGCCTCCGGAGTTCGGCCTAACGTAATCGCGTCGACGTCGGTGCCGCTTGGCATGGCGCGCCGGATTGCCTTGCTCTGGTCCTTGTGCAGGTCGAGGCAGAGCGATTTACCGTAGTTGAAAAGATACTCGTGGGTCGATGCGTTCACTGGCTCGACGTCGACTCCAACCTGTACGTCAAAGCCAGCCTGCTCCATGCCAAGGGAAAGCCCGCCGAAGCCCGCAAAGGTATCAACGAGAACGCCGCGGCGCGTATGGGTGGTCATCTTCAGGTATCCTTCGGACAAAGAGAAACCCGGCCGCTCTTGCGAGCGACCGGGCTTGAAATGGACGGCAGATTTGAGCGCTTGGTTAGCGCTCCATTCCCCGGTTCTGGGCCAGGAGTGCTGCCGTGTGAGCGGCGGCACGCAGGTTTTCCGATGCGGTAACTTCGAGACCGATCCTGTGAAGCTCTGAACTGGTAAGGTAGGTCCCCGTTTCGAAGTCCGCGCGTAGCTTGACCTGTTCGGCTGGCTCGAGAACTTCGTAGCGGCCATTCGCCTCCATTCGCAGCTCGTCGAGCAGGCGCGGATGAGCAATCATCGGCTTGACGATCGCCATGTCGAATTTTGACAGGTGCGAGAAATCACTGTCGCCAGTGGCGCCCTTGGCAATTTCAGCGTCGATTACGGCGATCTTCTCGAGCAGCAGCTTCTGGTGACGAATGTCACCCAGGATATGCATCGCAATCTCGCGAGCGCATTTCTCTGGGTTTTTCCATACACCGTTTTCAATCTCTGATGATGCTCTTGCCACTGCACGGCGGCGCAGTTGCGCGTCGCCCTCACCTTCTGCCTTGAAT
>JAPYSD010000383.1 GCA_029936705.1 Croceicoccus sp.
CCGGCCTATCGGGATCAACCCGGACCAGGCGATATTGATGGGAAACGCGGTCCGGGGCAGAAAATGCCGGACCGATCAGGTCGCGGCGCTTCGCCGGGGCCTTGGCGGACAGGGTGGGATTCGAACCCACGGTGAGCGTGAACCCACGGCGGTTTTCAAGACCGCTGCCTTAAACCACTCGGCCACCTGTCCTTCGCGGATCGCCGCTAGCGGCTTCTGACGCGCTTGTCACCACACGATGCGCTGCCTGTGTTCGGCTGCGAAATATCGGTTCGGCGCATTGCGCGCGCAATGGGAATTCACACGCGGCCCGGCCTATGTCATGAACGCGGCCATGACGATTATTGCCCGCTTGTCCGCCGTCCTCACCTCCCTTGCCATGATGCTCGCCGCGCAGACCGCCTGCGCGCAGGTCTATACCCAGGCGGGCTTCGAAACCTACCTGTCTCAGGTCGCCAGCAAGGCGCGGGCAGAGGGGGTTTCGGACCGTGCGATTCGCCAGGGGCTTGGCGGCCTCACCATCAACAACCGCGTCGTGGAACTCGACCGCCCGCAGGCGCCCGATTCACCCGGTTCGTCCTATCCGCCCTTCGCGCCCTATCGCGAACGCCACGTCGATGCCGCGCGCATCGGGGGCGGCCAGCGCACCTATGCCGCCAGCGCCTCGCTCATCCCCTCGATCGAGCAGCGCTACGGCGTGCCGGGCGAGATCCTGATCGCGATCTGGGGGCACGAAACCAACTACGGCAGCTATACCGGCAGCTTCGACACGATCCGCTCGCTGGCGACGCTTGCCTATGAAGGGCGCAGGCGCGACCTGTTCGAAAGCGAGCTGATCGCCGCGCTCAAGATGCTGGACCGCGGCGTCACGCGCCAGCAGCTGACGGGAAGCTGGGCGGGCGCGATCGGCAATCCGCAGTTCCTGCCCAGCGTCTGGCTCAAGGTCGCGCAGGACGGCGACAACAACGGTACGCGCGACATCTGGAACAGCCGCGCCGACACGCTGGCGTCCATCGCGAACTATTTCGTCGAGGCGGGGTGGCGCCGCGGCGAGCCATGGGGCGTGCCCGCCTATGTGCCGGGCAGTTTCAACCGTTCGTCCAACGTCAGCCTGCTGAACGCCCCGCGCTGCGAGCGGGTGTTCGAACGCCACGGCCAGTGGAAGACGGTGCGTGAATGGAAAGCACTGGGCATTCGGCCGCAAGGCGCGATCCCGGACGACAGCTTTGCCTTCCTGTTCGAACCCGACGGCCCCGGCGCGACGGCCTATCTGCTGACCAGCAATTACCGGGTGATATTGGACTACAACTGTTCCAACTATTACGCTCTTTCGGTAGGCCTGCTGGCAGACGCGATCCGCTGATCGCTCGGTAGATTTGGCCCGCAGATGGTGGCTCGCTGTCAGGGCCTCGCAGGAGCAGACATGACTTACGGCACGATGAAGCGCCTTTCGGGCGTCGCGGCGGCGTTGGCGCTTGCGGTGGCGCCAGCGCTCCCCATGGCGCAGACGGGCCGCGCCCCGCATGCGGCGGTGCAGGCTGGCGATGCCGCCAATCCTCCGCTGCGCGATATTCCCATCGCGCTGATCATGGACGCCGACGGCGGCACGCCGTTCTACGCCAAGGACGCCGACCGGCGTTTCATCCCCGCTTCCCTGACGAAGCTGATGACGGTCTACACCGCCTTCGAACTGCTGAAGGAGGGGCGGCTGAAGCCCGATCAGCGGATACCGGTGTCCGCGCGCACCGCCCATGAATGGAGCGGCAAGGGTTCGACCATGTTCTCGGTCGCCAATACGTCGCTGTCGGTCGATACGCTGCTCAAGGCGATCCTGACCGTATCGGCCAATGACGGCTGCGTCATCCTGGCCGAGGGAGCGGCGGGCAGCATCGAGGGCTGGACCGCGTTGATGAATGCCAATGCCGAAAAGCTTGGCATGAAGGACAGCCATTTCAACACGCCCAACGGGTGGATGGACGAAGGCCGCACCTATACCAGCGCCCGCGACCTCGCCACGCTGACCCGCGCGCTGCTGACCGAACACGGCGACCTGTACCAGCGCTATTTCGCGCTGCCCAAGTTCAGCTACAACAATATCACCCAGAACAACCGCAACCCGATCCTAGGCTATGTCGAGGGTGCGGACGGGCTGAAGACCGGCTTCACGAACGAAGCCGGCTATGGCTTCGTCGGTTCGGCAGAGCGGAACGGCAGGCGGCTGATCATGGTGCTGGGCGGCGCGGAATCGAGCGCGCAGCGCAAGCAGGTCGCGCGCGATTTCATCGAGTGGGGCTTCGCGTCATGGGACGCGCAGACGATCTATGGCAAGGGCCAGCCGGTCGGCACCGTCGACGTGCAGGGCGGCGCATCGCGGCATGTGCCCGTCGCGGCGGCGCGGCCGGTCAACGTATCGGTCCCCCACGGGCAAAAGGCCGATGCAAAGGTGACGATGCGTTACCAGGGGCCGGTCGCCGCGCCTGTTCGCAAGGGGCAGCGGGTCGGCGAATTGCTGGTCTCGCGCGATGGCGGCACCCCCGCCCGGTTCGACCTGATCGCGACCGAGGACGTGGCGGAAGCGAACATGTTCCAGCGGCTTCGGAACGGATTGCTGGGACTGTTCGGGTGACAAGCGCCGGGCGCCGCGGCTGCTTCATCGCCCTTGAAGGGGGCGAGGGCGCGGGCAAGTCGACCCAGGCCCGTCTGCTGGCGGACAGCTTGCGCGGCCGCGGCATCGACGTCGTGACCACCCGCGAACCCGGCGGCACGCCCGGCGCCGAAGCCTTGCGTGCCCTGCTGCTGGATCACGCGCTGAGCTGGGGACCAAGGGCCGAGGCACTGCTGTTCGCGGCGGCGCGCAGCGATCACGTCGAACAGCTTATCGAACCCGCGCTGGCCGCGGGAAGCTGGGTCGTGTGCGACCGCTTCGTGGATTCCAGCCGTGCCTATCAGGGCGGGGCAGGGGGCATCGGTGATAAGAACGTCCTTGCCCTGCACGCCATCGGCAGCGGCAATCTGCTGCCCGACCTCACCATCATGATCGAGCTTGAGCCAGCTGCGGCAGCGGCCCGGGCCAGCGCACGCGACGGCGACGCCGCCGACCGTATCGGCGCCAAGGACGAGGCCTATCACGCGGCCGTCCGCGAACGCTTTGCCTTACTGGCACGGCAGACACCTGCGCGTTTTGCGCGCATCGACGGTCAGGGATCTGCCGAGGAAGTGCATCGGCGGATCATGCAATCGCTCGCCCCTTTGCTGGAGAACGCATGACGGGCACCGGCGCAAGGCTGATCGGGCACGAGGACGCGTGGGCCAGCTGGCATTCGGCCATGACGGGCCAGCGAATGCATCATGCGTGGCTGCTCGCTGGCAGGCGCGGGCTGGGCAAGGCTGGCTTCGCGCTCGCCGCCGCTGCGGAACTGGTGGCCGAAGCTGGCGTACCGCAACCGGAACCGCTTTCGCATCCCGATATCCTTCTGCTGGAACGCCCGCCCGCCACCAGCGATGACGAGAAGAAGCGCGAAGACGGCAAGGGCTTCAACCGCAAGCGCAATATCTCCGTCGACCAGATCCGCGCGATGCAGCGGCGGCTGACGACGCGGCCCACGCTTGGCACGCGGCGCGCGATTATCATCGATGCCGCTGACGACCTGGAGAAATCCGCCGTCAACGCCCTGCTCAAAAGCCTCGAGGAACCGCCTGCGGGCAGCTTCTTCCTGCTGGTCGCGCATCGGCCCGGCGGTCTGCTGCCGACGGTGCGATCGCGCTGCCGCCAGCTGCGGTTCCACGGATTGAGCGACAGCCAGCTGGGCGACCTGCTGGCCGAGCACGAACCGAACGCCTCGCCCGAACTGCGCCAAACCGCGGTCGAGGCGGCGCAGGGTTCGCCCGGCATGGCGCTGGCGTTCATCGATGACGAACTTGCGCCCATCGCGCGCGAATTGCGGGACATCATGCGTCACGGCGATGCCGATTTCACGCGCCGCGCTGCGCTCGCCTCGGCCATCGGCACGCGGCCCGACCGCGAAAGGCTGCTCGCCAGCGTGCGCCTCGCCCGCGATATCTGCGCCGAGGGTGCGCGCCAG
>JAPYSD010000384.1 GCA_029936705.1 Croceicoccus sp.
GGGGTATGATGCGTCAGCCGGTGGTCAGCATCGGGCCCATCGTGCGCCCGCCCAGCAGGTGGACATGCAGGTGCGGCACGATCTGCCCGCCATGCGGCCCCACGTTGTTGATCAGGCGGTAGCCGTCCTCGACCAGGCCGAGTTGCCGCGCGACATTGCCGACGGCCTTGACGAAGCCCGCCACTTCCTCGGCGGAGGCGCGCTGCGAGAAATCATCCCAGCTGACATAGGCACCGCGCGGCACGACCAGCACGTGGATCGGCGCGACGGGTGCGATATCCTCGAACGCCACGGCCCACTCGTCCTCGTACACCGTGGTCGAGGGGATCTCGCCGCGCAGGATCTTGGCGAAGATATTGTCGGGGTCGTAGGGCTGCGTCGGGTCGACGGGGGTCACGCTCATGGCTCAGTTCCCTTGGCTGCTGCGCGCATTCTTTTCGGCGATGCCCGACAGCCCCTCGCGGCGGCCGAGTTCGGCGATGGCATCGTGGATCGACAGGTCGCGGGCGGAAAGCAGGACCGACAGGTGAAAGATGACATCCGCCGCCTCGCCGACCAGTTCCTCGTCGCTGCCCGCCAGCGCGGCGACGACCGTCTCCACCGCTTCCTCGCCCAGCTTGCGCGCGGCATAGTCGGGGCCGCGGTCGAACAGTTTCGCCACATAGCTTTCGGCCGGGTCGCCGCCCTTGCGGGTTTCGATCGTCGCGGCCAGGCGGGTGATGATGTCGATGCTGTCGGTCATGTCTGACTGTCGCTTAGGTGCGGCGGACGCGATCGTCTAGTGCCGCGGATCGGGCACGTACATCCGGTCGATGCCCGCGCGCAGGTCGCCCGCCTCGCGCTGCAGCTTCAGCCGGTCCTCGTCCGCCTTGCGGTAATCGTCGATCGTGTTCTCGATCAGCTGCTCGCTGCTGCCCAGCCCGCGCAGTGCTTCCTTGGCCATGACGATCGCCGATTCGAACACCTCGCGCACGACCACGTCGTTCTTGCCGGGGTCGAGGCTGATGATCGAACGGCGATCATAGGCGCGGATATAGACGAGCGCATCCGGAAACGCCTCATGCACTTCGCGCAGCTGGTTCGCGTCGATCTGGTCGCGGTCGATGCAGAACAATATGGCCTCCGCCTCGGCAGCGCCGGCCTGGCGCAGCATGTCCATGCGGGTGCCGTCGCCGAAATAGACGGTGGCGCCGAATTCGCGGGCGACGTCGATCTGTTCGACATTGCTGTCGATCACGGTCAGGCCGATCTCACCCGCGGCGAGCGCCTGCGCGACGGTCTGCCCGAACCTGCCATAGCCGACGACCAACGCGGTGGCGCCCTGATTCACCGGACCGTCGCGCTCCTGCCCGGGAACGCTGGGCGGCCTGCGGATGCTGGAGGTGAATTTCATCAGGAACGGGGTGGACGCCATGGAAATCGTGACGATGGCGGTGAACAGGCTCGATGCCTCGCTGCTGATCAGCAGGCCGCGTTCGGCAGCGGCGAACAGCACGAAGCCGAACTCACCCCCCTGGCTGAGCAGCAGTCCCAGCGCCAGCGCGCTGCGCCATTGCATCCTGGCGATGAGGCCGAGGACGAAGATCACGCCCGCCTTGGCCGAGATCAGCAGGAACGCGCCCAGCAGCACGAATACCGGGCGTTCCGCGATGGCCTGCAGGTCCAGCATCATCCCGACCGCCAGGAAGAACAGGCCGAGCAGGATCGAGCGGAACGGTTCGACATCGGCTTCCAGCTCGTGCCGGAAGGGCGAGCTGGCCAGCATCACGCCCGCCACGAAGGCGCCCAGCGCGGTCGACAGCCCCAGCCATGCCATCAATGCGGCAGATCCGACCACGGCGAACAGCCCCGCGACCACGAACATCTCGCGCTCGCCCAGATTGCCGATCAGCCGCAGCAGCGGGCGCAGCAGGTACGCGCCCGCCAGGACGAGCCCGCCGACCGCCGCCACGGTCATCAGGCCGAGCTGCCAGCCCGGGGGGCCCGTCTGGTCCACCGGATTGCGGCTGAGCGCGGCGACGATCGTCAGAAGCGGGATGATCGAGAGGTCCTGGAACAGCAGCACGGCGAACGCGCGCTCACCGAACGGCGTGCGTAGGCGGCCTGCCGATTGCAGCATCGGCAGGACCTGCGCGGTGGAGGACAGTGCCAGCGGCAGGCCCAGCGCCAGCACGGCCGCGAAGGTGAACCCGGTCGTCAGATAGATGATCGCGACGATCGCCGCCGCGCACAGCAGGACCTGCGCGAAACCCAGGCCGAAGATCTCGCGCCGCATGCGCCACAGGCGCTGCGGGGCGAGTTCCAGCCCAACGATGAACAGCAGGAACGTGATGCCAAGCTCGGCGAAATGCAGCTTGTCCTCGGCATCGCCGGCAAGGCCCAGCACCTGCGGCCCGACCATGACCCCCGCGACCAGGTAACCCAGCGTCGCGCCCAGCCCCAGCCGGCGGAACAGCAGCACGAAACCCCGCGCGAAGCCCAGAAGCACGAAGCCTTCGACCAGAAGACCCGCGCTTCCCCCCTCGCCCATCGGTCAGGCCCGCGCCGGCAGGCCCGCCGCGCGCAGGGCGGCGTGGGCATCGGCGATGGAATAGGTGCCGAAATGGAAGATCGAGGCAGCCAGCACCGCGCTGGCATGCCCCTTGGTCACGCCCTCGACAAGATGGTCGAGCGTTCCCACGCCCCCGCTGGCGACCACGGGGATCGATACCGCGTCGGCAATCGCCCGCGTCAGTGCAAGGTCATAGCCCGCCTTGGTGCCGTCGCCGTCCATCGAGGTGACGAGCAATTCGCCCGCGCCCAGTTCGGCCAGCCTTGCCGCGTGTTCGACCGCATCGATGCCGGTCGGCTTGCGGCCGCCATGGGTGAAGATTTCCCACCGGTCCTCTCCGACAACGCGGCGTGCATCGACCGATGCGACCACGCATTGCGCGCCGAAACGGTCGGCGATGTCGGCCACGACCTCGGGCCGCGCGACGGCGGCGGAATTGACCGCGACCTTGTCCGCCCCCGCCAGCAGCAGCGTGCGCGCATCCTCGACCGAGCGGACGCCGCCGCCCACCGTCAGCGGCATGAAGCACACTTGCGCGGTCCGGCGGACGATATCGACCAGCGTGCCGCGACCTTCATGCGTGGCGGAAATGTCGAGGAAGCATAGCTCGTCCGCGCCTGCCGCGTCATAGGCGCGGGCCTGTTCGACCGGATCGCCCGCATCGACCAGGTCGACGAAGTTCACGCCCTTCACGACGCGCCCCTCGGCCACGTCGAGACACGGAATGACGCGGATCCGGACCGTCATGTGCGCGTTCCTGCCGCCCTTGCGGCCAAGTCCAGCGCAGCGGCCAGGTCCAGCCGCCCGTCATAGATCGCGCGGCCGGTGATCACCCCCTCGATCCCGTCCACCGCGTGCAGCGACAGGATGTGGATGTCGTCGAGCCCCTTGACCCCGCCGCTGGCGATGACCGGCATGTCGGTGGCGCGGGCCAGGTCGACGGTCGCGTCGATGTTGCAGCCCTTGAGCATGCCGTCGCGCCCGATATCGGTGAACAGCAGGCTGGCGACGCCCGCATCCTCGAACCGGCGGGCCAGGTCGACGACGGGCACGTCGGACAGCTCGGCCCAGCCCTCGGTCGCGACCATGCCGTCGCGCGCGTCCACCGCGACGACGATGCCGCCGGGAAACTCGCTGGCCATGTCCTTCACGAACTGCGGGTCCTTCAGCGCCGCCGTGCCCATGACGATGCGGCTGACGCCAAGGTCGAACCAGCCCTCCACCGCCTCGCGCGTGCGGATGCCGCCGCCCAGCTGGACGTGGCCGGGGAAGCTTTCCAGGATGCCCTCGACCGCCTCGCGGTTTTCGGCCCGGCCCGCGAAACTGCCGTCGAGGTCGACGACATGCAGGTGCATCGCCCCCGCCTCGGCAAAGAGCGCGGCCTGCGCCGCGGGGTTGTCGCCATAGACGGTGGCGCGGTCCATGTCGCCCTCGGCCAGGCGCACGACCTGGCCGCCCTTGAGATCGATGGCGGGACATACAATCATGGCGTCCAGTCCAGAAATCGTTCGAGCAAT
>JAPYSD010000385.1 GCA_029936705.1 Croceicoccus sp.
ACCTTGCTCTCCGCCGACTGGCCCGGAGTTGCAGCACGAAGGGGCGTTTGCGCTTCGAGCCTCACCGCCAACCGCGCTTCAGCTTCTTCGAAGGTCGCCGCGGCCGCAGTGCGCCCGGTCAGGACAGCCTCGATCGCTTCGGCCGCTTCCGGCATCGCTGCTTTAACAACTTGGAGGGCTTCGCCAGCAGGCATGTTTACCGGCTCATTCAGCCGCGCACCGGGTACCGCCGATAGCGCCGGTCCTGCATTTGCGAGCTTTACCGGACCAGGCAGCTGCGCAGCCTTTTCTCCAAGGGCACGCATCACATCATCGACCTTTACATCGGCTAGCGACGCCTTGCCGCCAGCCTTCAAAGCATCCGACACCAGATCCTCGGCGCTGCCAGCCGCGCCCGCCACCAGCGCTGTATCGAGACCACCTGACCGCTGCACCGCCGCACCCGGCAATGAAACCGGCAACGCAACCGGCAACGCAACCGGCAAAGAATTGCCGGTCTTGCCGGTTTGCGGCTCGGTCTTGCCGGTCTGCGGGTCGAGTTTGCCGGTTGCCCCGGCTTCGATCGCTACAGGAACTGCCGGCATGAGCGCGGCCGATAACAACTCCAGAACCTCTGAAAAGCCGCCGTTTTCAGCGGTTTTCGAATGATCGGAAGTTCCCGCAGCCTCTATCTCGCCCTTGATCGAAGGCGATGCTGCAAATGGCACCTGGGAAATGTTCATGGCTAGTCACCCGGCAAATGATGAAATTCATCACTACCCATTCAAGAAGCGTGCCAACCTCGCCGCCGGGGGCTCAAGTCTTCGCTTTTAGCGCCTGAGAACGCTTTTTGAGCGACGGCCACGCGTTCGCTTACGAGCGCACGCTGCCGCTCGGCCTTCGCCAGTTCCTTCTGGAAGTCGTCCGCATTGACCTGCGCGGCCGCAACGTCTTTTCCCGTTTCAGAGGCAATCTGACTGACGCCTTCCACGAAGCTACGCATCCGCGCGAGATCTGCACCCACGAAACACCCGCTGGAAGGATCGTAGGCTTCGGCCATGGCCTTGGTTCGGCTTTGAATGGCCAGCAACTGGCCCAACGTCCCTTCTGCCTGCGCAACCCGAACCGTCGCAGCATGACGCGCGACAGTCCGAACCCGCTCGATCCTTTTCAGCCGCTTCAGCTTCGCCGCCGTCTCTTTCATAGCTGCTGCTTGGGTACGAGTAGTTCATGCAGAGCGGCGATGCTCTCGCCGAGCGAAACGACGTCGCCCGCTTCCTGCCCGAGAAACGTCGAGATTGCCGAATGCATCGCTATCGCCTTATCGAGCTCGGGATCAGCTCCTGCTCGATAGGCGCCCATCAGAACGAGATCGTGATTTGCCTCGTAACTTGCACATAAAGCGCGAAGCGATCCTGCCGATCGCTTATGCTCCTGGCTCGCCACATCACTCATAACGCGGCTTAGCGACGCCCCGACATCGATGGCAGGATATTGACCACGCTGGGCCAACGTCCTTGATAGCACGATATGGCCATCGAGGATGGCTCGAGCCGTATCGACTACAGGATCGTTCTCATCGTCCCCATCGGCAAGAACCGTATATAGCCCAGTGATCGAGCCTCCCGTAGCGGCCGAGTTGCCCGCACGCTCGACAAGCTTGGTAATCGTCGCCAGCGCCGACGGCGGATAACCTCTCGCGGCTCCAGGCTCCCCCATAAGGAAGCCGATCTCTCTGGCGGCATGCGCAACGCGGGTCAGGCTATCCATCACGAGGAGCACCTGCTTTCCTTGAGAGCGAAAATATTCGCATAGCGACGTCGCGAGGAGCGCCCCGCGGATACGCAGGGCAGGGGAGTGGTCCGCAGGCACCGCGACCGTAATTGTCCTCGACTTATGCTCGCCCTTCATATGCCGCTCGACGAAGCCAGATACTTCGCGTGCGCGTTCCCCGATCAGGCCGAAAATCACCACATCCGCTTTCGAGCCATGGGCAATCATGTCGATCAGTACCGACTTGCCAACACCTGACCCGGCCATGATGCCCACGCGCTGTCCGCGCCCAAGTGTCACCATCGCATTTATGGCCCTGACGCCGCTATCGAATGGCGCCGTAACGGGACTCCGGTCTAACGCGCCTGCGCGAATGCCGCCCGAGGGCCAGTAGCGCGCAGGCCGGATATCCGGACCATCATCGATAGGGTGGCCTTCTCCATCAACCGCGCGACCAAGAAAGTTCTCTCCAACTGGAAGCTGCCCGGGCCTCCCTTCGGGATAGACCCTCGCTCCCGGACTGAGAAGCACGCTGTCACCCAGCAGCATCAAGAGGGTCTGCCCGTTGCGAAAGCCGATCACCTCCGCGGCAAGACCGTGGCCATCTTGCTCGATCCGGCAATGACACCCGACCGAAACAGACAAGCCGCTGGCCTCCACGAGGCCATTATCGCAGGCCTTTACCAGACCATATCGTACAGGGCCCGGCCGCAGCGGAGATGTACCCCGCACGCAATCCAGAATGTCTTCGCTCAGCACGAGCTCATCGCGTCGGCAATTGCGCGGCGCCAGACCTGCGGACCATCTTCAATTCCCCCATCAGACGATTCCAGCCGAAGGCTTCCGCGTTCGAGGGATCCGTCTGCTTCCACGCTAATGCCCTCGGGCACGCGCTTTGCGATCATTTCCATGTCTAACGGATTGAGGCGCAAAACGCGCTTCTCTGCATCCCCCAGCATATCGATTACCTTCAAAGCTCGCTTTTCAAGCGCTTCGGCATCCACCGCCTGCGGCGCGATCAGTGTTTCGCAAAGTTCGAGAACGCCCATTTTCAGACGATCTGCCAGCTGCGCAGCCAGATCTGCATCAATCCTGCCAAGCGACAGTTCCAGTTCGGCCATCGCAGCCATATCTGCATCATGAACGGCTAGCTGTTCGAGCCGCATCTGCTCGCGGCCCTCCGCAAGTCCCTTCGCATAAGCGTTCTCTTCGATCTTTTGCCTGATTTCCGCCTCCGATGGCGCTGCCGCCACCGGAATATGCGATGCATAGCGCCGCGTTTCCTGGAAACCTCCTGTACGGCAGAGCGCTGCGGGGGAGGCGGCCTTCATCCCATCAAACATAGGCGCCATCATCGCCCCCGACGTCGATTTCGCCATCATCGACCATCTTTCGCGCGATCATCGTGATCTTCTTCCGCGCGGCGTGGACATCCGACGCCTTTACCCTACCCAGATCGTCAATCTCTTCGCGCAGAGTGGTCGCTGCTCGCTCGGACATCGCCGACAGAAAGACCTTGAGATCGAGCTCAGGCAGCCCGCGCAGAGCAAACATCAAGTCGTCACTTTCCACCGAGCGGAGCAGGGCGCCCATGCTCATCGGGTCCAGCTTGAGCAGGTCATTGAAGGTGAACATCTCCTCCTCGACCTTCTTCGCCAAGTCAGCATCGACCCTGGCAATCGCCGGCAGGATACGATCTTCAGCCGCTCGTTCGGAGTTATTGATGATCTCTGCAGCCTCGCGGGGACCGCCCGCTTTCATGATGTCGTGACCATGGCTTTCGCTGATCCTGCGGCTCAAAACCTCTTCGAGAATTTCGAGCGCGTCCGACTTCACTGTTCCGAGTGACGCTACGCGCCTGACAACATCGTTTTGCACATCGTCAGGCAGTCCCTTGAGGACACGCGCAGCAACTTCGGATTCAAGCTGAACCAGCAGCACCGCGATCGCCTGCGGATGCTCATCGGTGATAAGCGGAATCAACGCTTCAGGTGTGAGCCAGCGCACCAGCTGCAAGGGGGAGGGCCGCTCCTCGTACGGAGCAATGCGCTTCATGAGGTTCTGGGCCTTCACATCCCCGACCGCTTTCGTCATCAGCGAGCGGACCTGCGCGGTCCGATTGGCGCCGCTGAACGCTAGCTTTCCTGTCCTCTCGAGGAAGTTTGCGATCGCCTCCTCGATCATGTCGCCTTCGACATTGTCGAGACTGCACATGCGCTCACCGAGGAGTTTGAGCTCATCGGGCTCAAGCTTCGAAAGCAGCTTGGCCGCCTGGTCCTCTTCGAGAACCATGACCATGAGGGCCGCGCGCATTGC
>JAPYSD010000386.1 GCA_029936705.1 Croceicoccus sp.
GGACTGAAGGGGCAATGCACGATCCTCGTCATCGGACATCGGGGCGCGCTGACCGACATGGCGGACCGGGTCGTCACCCTGCGCGACGGGCGGATCGTGCAGGAGCATTCCGGAGACAGGCCAGTCGGAGAGGGACCGATCCCTTCCGCCAGCTAAACGGCGAATTCAGCACCTATTCACGGCATTTGGCCCACAAAAGCGTCACACACGGGGCGCAGCTTGACCATTTTGCAATGCCGACCATCTAGCCGCCCATTCCCCCCTCCTTCGCAGCGGAGCCCTTTCGCATGATCCCATCGCTCACGACTTCTCGCCGTTCTCGCGCGCTTCGCGCCAGCGGGGCGCTTGCGCTTGCGCTGGTGGCCTCGGCACTGGTTCCGGCGCCAGCCATGGCCGCGCCCGCCGGCTGCGAAGGCGACAGCAGCGGCAACAGCTGGGTCTTCCTGGAAGCGCAGGGCATGCGCAATGCCAAGGGCTGGCTGACGGTGAAGATCTATAACAGCGCCGACGAATTTCTGGCCAGCGGCGGGTCGATGGACGTGATCCGCGTGCCCGCAAAGCCCGGCAACCAGCGCGTCTGCATGAAGCTGCCCGACAACGGCACCTATGCGTTTTTCGTCTATCACGACGAGGACCAGGACAAGAAGCTGAACTTCAACTTCCTGAAGATGAGCCCGACCGAGGGTGGCGGTTTCTCCAACAATCCCAGCATGAACCGCATCCGCCGTCCAAGCTGGAAGGAAACCGCGATCCGCATCTCGCGCCCCGGCCTGGCAACGCGGGTGACGGTGAACTATCCGTAAGCGGCCTGGTCTTGCCTGGCAGGCGGGCGGGCTTTGCCTGAATGGCAGGGAAATGTTAGCCCTGTCTGCATGAACCTTCATACGACTCCGCCCGGCGACATCGGCTCCTCTCTTGCAGAGGCGGCCGAGGCGCTGGGCGGCGAGATCGCGGCCCTGCGGCAGGCGATCCATGCCGATCCCGAACTGGGGCTGGAAACGCCGCGCACGCTGGCCAAGGTGAAGGACGCGCTGGCGGACCTGCCCCTGACCTGGCGCGAAGGCTCGCAGACGAGCGGCGCGGTGGCCGTGCTGAAAGGGCGCGGTCCCGCCACCGGGTCCACGCGGCGCGTCGTGCTGCGCGGCGACATGGACGCGCTGCCGCTGGCCGAGGAAACGGGGCTTCCCTTTGCATCGCAGATCGCGGGCCGGATGCATGCCTGCGGGCACGACGGGCACACCGCCATGCTGGTGGGCGCCGCCAGGCTGCTGGCCGAACGCACCCACGATTTCGGCGGCGAGGTGTGGCTGATGTTCCAGCCGGGCGAGGAAGGCTTCGGCGGCGGGCGCATGATGGTCGAGGATGGTCTGATCACCGACGAGCATGGTCCGCCCGATGCCTGCTTCGCGCTGCATGTCATGCCCAATGCGCCCCACGGACAGTTCGCCTGCATTCCCGGCCCGCTGATGGCCGCGTCCGACACGCTGCAGATCGTGGTAAAGGGTTCGGGCGGCCACGCCTCCATGCCGCATGGCGCTGCCGATCCGATGCCCGTCGCGGCCGAGATCGTGACCGCGCTGCAGGCCATGGTGACGCGCCAGTTCGATGCTGGCGAACCGGTGGTCGTGACGGTCACAAGGATCGAGGCGGGCCATGCCGACAATGTCATCGCCGATGCCTGCACCATGCGCGGCACGCTGCGCACGCTGTCGGACGAGACCCGGGCCCGCCTGCCCCAGGCGATCGAGCGACTGGCGACCAATATCGCCGCGGCGCACGGCCTGATGGCAGAGGTCACGGTGAAGCCCGGCTTTCCCGTCACCGTCAACGATCCGCGCGCGTTCGCGCTGGCCCGCGAGGTCGCGAGCCGCGAATTCGGTCCGGACAGCTTCGAGACGCTGAAGCGCCCGCTGATGACGGCGGAGGATTTCAGCTATGTGTTAAACCATGCGCCCGGCGCGATGCTGTTCCTGGGCGTCGCGCGCGAAGGCGACGACTGGTCGCAGTGCTGCGGCCTGGATTCACCGCGCATGCATTTGGACGAGACTGCCCTGCCGCGCGGGGCCGCCTTGCTGGCGGCGCTGGGGCTGGCGGTCTTGCAGAAGGGTTTGCCCGCATGACGACGCCTGACGGCATGAACCAGCCCCGCATCGACATCACCCGGGTCGAAGCGGATATCAACGCCATCGCCCGCTTCGGCTTCAACGAGGAAGACCGCGGCGTCTATCGCCAGGGCTTCTCGCCCGAAGACATGGCCGCGCGCCAGTGGCTGCGCGACCGGATGGAAGAACTCGGCCTCGAGCACCGCATGGACGGGGCGGGCAATGTGATCGGGCGTTATGGGCCAGAGGACAGGCCCGCCATCGTCATCGCCTCGCACCTCGATTCGGTGCCAGCGGGCGGTATCTTCGACGGCGTGCTGGGCGTGGTCGCGGGGCTGGAAGTTATCCGCACGATGATGGACGCCGGGATAAGCCCGAACTATCCGATCGAGGTCATCGCCACCAGCGAGGAGGAAGGCCGCTTCGGCGGCATGCTGGGCGCGCAGGCCATGACGGGCAATTTGACCCGCGAATGGCTGGAAGGCGCAGCGGACGAGCATGGGCTGGCGCTGAAGGACGCGATGGCGGACGCAGGGCTCGACTATCTGCAGGCGCTGCACGCCTATCGCCGCCCCGAAACGCTGCATGCCTTCCTAGAACTGCATGTCGAACAGGGCCCGGTCCTCGATACCGAGAAGACCACCATCGGCGTGGTCGAGGGGATATCGGGCGTGTTCAAGTGGATGGTCAAGCTCAAGGGCAAGGCCGACCACGCGGGCACCGCGCCGATGCACCTGCGATCCGATGCGCTGATGGGCATGGTCGATTTCGCGCACGAGATTCCGCGCATCATCGACGAGGAAGGCACCGACAAGAGCCGCATCACCATCGGCCACGTCGCGCTGAAACCCGGGTTTCCGCACACCGTGCCGGGCGAGGCCGACTTCACCATCGTGGGCCGCGATCTGGACGAAGAGGTGATGACGCGGCTGGCGAGCGCTTGCCGCAAGGTGCTGGAATCGATCTCGCGTCGTCACGGACTGAAGTTCGATTACGAACAGATGAGCTGGCTCGCCCCCGCCTATTGCGACGAGGGGATCGTCGCGATGATCGAACGCAATGCCAAGGCGCTGGACTACAGTTACAAGGTGATGCCTTCGGGCGCCGGACACGACGTGCAGTTCTTCACCGCGTTAACCAGGACCGGGCTGATCTTTGTGCCCAGCGTCAATGGCATAAGCCACGCGCCGGACGAGTGGACGCACTGGTCGGACATCGAACGCGGCGTCCAGCTGCTGTGCAATTGCGTGATGGAACTGGCCTGTGCTTCGGACCAGTTAAACCCGCTAGAACAATCGATTGCCCGCTGACCGGGCACGGCCTGTCGCAGCCCGCCAAGAAAATTCGAGAATTCGTATCTCGAAAGGGGTGCCGGTATTGCCTCGTGTGGATTGCGGGCGGATGAAGGAGCCCCCGGGGGCAGGCGTTATCATGGCAAAACTTATCGAACGAAGTTAATTTCGACTTGTCCCCTCGCCCCCATGTTTCTGCGAAGGGAAACTCGTAAGAAAAAATTCGACCAGGCTCGCCGTACCGGCATGCTTGCCGGCACCGCTATCGCCGCACTTACCGCTTTCGCCCTTCCCCAGGCCGCCATTGCCGAGGAATGCGTGATGGAAGACGCCAACAGCTCGAACCAGAGCACGCAGGGCGCAACCACTTCGAGCGCCACCGCCACCGCCTGCGGCACCGAGGCATCGGCCAACAGCAACAACAGCACCGCCGTCGGCTACCAGGCGAAGGCGTCGCTCAATTCGGCGACGGTCCCGAGCGGCTTTACCGATGGCGCCGTCGCCTTTGGCGCACGGGCCGTTGCCGTCGGCTTCGACACGATCGCGCTGGGCAATGACGCGCGGGTCGGTACCGTCGACGCGTCGGACGACACCACCACGACCTATGGCTTTGCCGATTTCAGCACCGCCGTGGGCGCGGATTCGCGTATCAGCGCGGCATTCGGC
>JAPYSD010000387.1 GCA_029936705.1 Croceicoccus sp.
CGACAAGATCGCCAAACACACGGCCGGCATCGACCGACGGCAACTGGTCTGCGTCACCAAGGAAGAGCATTTGACTGTTCATGGTGGCGTTGAGCAGTGAGAAACCCATGTAGACGTCGAGCATCGAGGATTCGTCGATCGCGATGGCATCGGCCTCGACGGGGTTCCTCGCCCCGTGAATGAAATGGCCCTCTTCAACACCGAGCATGCGATGGATGGTCGAAGCCTCGATGCCGGTCGCCTCATTCATGCGTTGGGCTGCCTTGCCGGTGGGCGAAGCGAGCTTGATCTGCAGTGCGAGATCTTTCCAGCAACGGGTAATGACCTTCAGGACTGTCGTCTTGCCGGTACCGGGCAGGCCGGTGATGATGGAAAACGGCTCGACGATTGCCATGACGCACGCCTCGAACTGCATGGCGTTGAGTTCGATGCCGATGCCAGCGCTGTGCTTTTCAACGAGAACAGCGGCGGCATTTCGGTTATATCGCTTTGGCTGCCGCAGCTTTGAGGCAATCATTCGCGCGATACCTTCCTCGAGGCGCGCGATTTTTTCGAGCGCCCAGCCCCTGCGCTGGTCTTCGTCCTTCCCAACGGTGATGGCGCGCACGCCATCAGGGACATTGGCGTCGATGCAGCGTGCGACGGAACGGATGGCGATACCCGTTCTGTTTGCGGCACCAGCAATCAGTTCGCTCAAGGGTAGCCAGGTGCTACCGTCACGTGCGGCAGCGCGCAGGGTATCGGTGGCAGCAGCGAGAATGCGCGGATCACTGTCGCCAGAGATGCCCGCAGCGCGGGCTATCTTGTCAGCGGTTGCAAAGGCGATGCCGTCGACGCGGGTGATGAGCTGGTAAGGATCCGTTCGAAGCACGTGGATCAAATCGAGATCGAAGACCTCTATGATCTTGGCGCGCGTGGCCTGTCCTACTCCGTAGCCGGCAAGGAGAACCTCGGCCGAGATGTTTTCGAAATTGCTCGAAACGAGCGCATGAGCCTGGGCAAAGATTCTGCCGAACGCTGCCTGAGCAGCAGGGTCATTGTCTCGAATGCGCTCCAGAGCCTTCGGACCCAGCGACTTGATAATCTTTTCGGCTCGCTGGGGGCCAATACCCGTCAGACCGGCCTCTTCGAGCCATCGGAGCAGACCTGTAAGGGCCTGGTCCGATGCTTTCGCGTCGATCGCTTCAAGCTGCTTGCCGAAGCGCGGGTGGTTTGTCTGATTGCCGCGCACTTCGACGGCATCGCCAATCTTGAACTTGGCAAGCGCGGAGCGGGCACGGATTGTGAGCGATCCACTGCGCGTGGAGAGGCGAGCGATCGCGAAGCCATCGGTCTTGGGGCCAGTAAGAAACCGTTCGATGCGGCCTTCAACAATGGTTGTTGCCGTTGCTTTTTGTTTAGCGGCAGCACTCATCTTTTCCTCCTGACAGCTTCAATCATGAAACCGGAGGATTAGGAGCATGCGCCGCCAAGGCGCACCGTAACCTACAATTCAAATTTGGAATAATCCCGCGCTAAAAATACGTTCGAAAGTTCCCTCACTTCGTCCCGGCGAACGCACATTTGGACGCGCCCGATATATCACTTTCTATTACATCTACCTCAAAAGAGGCCGGGATTTGCCTGATCACTGGCCAAAGGAGAATGGAATCCCTATTGAGGCCGAACCCCCTATCTCATCCAACAACGGGCAAGTGATGGTCCACGATTTGAATAGCCTGCAAGAGCTTAGTGAAATCCATTTCGACGTATTAAACTTGCTCGAAAAGCGCCTTACCTCCAAGCAAATTGCGCTCGAGCTGGAGATCTCGCCAGCAACGGTCGAGCAGCGTATCCGCAAGGCACGTGCCGCATTTGGAAATGTGTCGCGCCAGGAAGCTATCGACCAGTGGGTATTGGTTAAAAACAGCGTAACGAAAACGTTATACGAGCCGGCGGAGCTTTCCACTCCGCAAACATCCCGAGTAGAAGGAGTTAACGAAGCAGAGCCGGTTCTTAACGGTGATGTCGATCCTGGGGATACAACGCAAGTTGCAGGAGCGGCGCAGCCGGAGCCGATCGGTTTCGTATCCAAGGTGTTCGGCAGTCGCCGGTCTCCGATGGTCACGATCGGCGTCATCGTTGCGCTTAGTTTCGTGATCATGGTGATCCTTCTTGTCGGATTGCTGGTCGCGGGTCAGGTCAATGATCTGGTCGGGTGACGGGCAGCCATGGATGGATCGCAATGAGGAATGATCAAGGTCTGAAGTTTGATATCGGGGGTCAGGGTAGATCCTGACCTGGAACTGGTCGCAGGGAGACCAGGGCGGCGCCTCTGACGGGGATGGTCGTTCGGCAGTTAGGCGCTATGGAGCCTTGCCCTCGATATCACAGGCCTGCTGACAGACGGGTTTCGCAGTATGAATAGCTTGGGTGCACTCCGTAAATTCGATGGCAACAAGTCGCCTCGACTGGGTTCGGTAAGGAGCGCTCGCAAGCTCTTCCAGCATGGCAGGATGGTGGTGATGGCTGCCAAAGGGAGCCTGGCAAAAAATCCCCTCTATCGCTCGCTGTCTTCGCGCGAACGTCAGCTATGCTCCGAAGCTGCTGACATGATCGCGCATTTCGTCGACGGTGACGTAGAATTCGCAGCGCTTCGGCTCGCGAAGCGTTTCGGATCGGTGGAAGCAATACTGGGCGCAACCGAGACTGAACTGCTGGCTGCAGTTCCCGATGAGCCTAGACTGACGCGAGCCCTTGCTCGGTCGCGCTACTTCTCTGCTCTACGGCTTGCGTGAGATAGGGGTATCGACCGTAGCGACGTAGACCAGGACGTGGGCGTATCGAGATGCCCGTCGCCTAAGGGCGGCGGGCATTTCTCTATGCGGCGAGCGAGGAATCAAAGTGCTGATCACGCCTGTGCGCTCGAAGTCGCGTCTTCAGGGGATCGGAACGGACCTTATTCCACGCGCTGACATGAGATGCGTATCCCGCCGGAGTGTAAGCTGCAGTGTCTAGCTGAGCCGCTGGGTTCACACCGTCTTCAAGGCACCTTTCGAGAACCAGCTCGGCGCCGAGCCCCTTCCCTCGCCATTCAGGCGCCAGGCTAAGATCGCAGCCAAGATAGGCCCCGATGATCGACCCAGCCGCATCAGCGAAGATTATGCCGCTCGCGCTGCGGCCTATCCGTACTGTCGGTATCTGTGATGATGGACCGATGTCTACGCGAGTGCGTAGATCGTAATCTGCGAGCAGGGTTGAAAGCGGCTTTCCGAAGATGTCGTCGATCTCGAGATCGGCATGGCCTTGAGCAAATTCGTTTAGGGGCAGATGAAAAGGGGCAGGAATGTTTGCGTCCAGTTCAATGATCGGCTGGCTAACCTTCGACGGGTCCGCCCAGCAGTAAGCCGCCAAAGCGTCATGATCCTCGATCATGATCCTTTTGGCAGCTTCGAATGAGACTGCGCAAAAGAGCTCGCGTTCACCGGCGGCGTAAACTCGCACGAAGTGGCGAGCGTTTTCTTCACAGGGGATGATGCGGTAGTCGGCCATTCGGCGGCCTCCTGTTGTTGGGTGGCTAAAGAGCGATGATGTGCCGCGTAGCGTGGGCGCCATTGTGGAATAGGCGTGCGCCGCGCGGATCCCTTGCCCTGCTTTCGAAAGTTAGTTCGAGACCTCGTAGGAGGGGATGATCGACCAGGTCGGTGACCGGGGCCCCAGTGGCGGCGAGCCATTTGCCTTCGCTCGGCTCAGTTGCAAGGACGACGGACCGATCGGAAAGCGTCTTGACGGTGCCGACCAGATTGGCGACCGCGTCGACGGAACCGGAATCGATCGTGATGGCTATAGAATTGATACAGTCGGAGTTCGGCGATGCTGCCCGCACGCAGAGGGTAATCGGATAGCCAAGCTCAAAGCTGGCACTGTTAGCTTCGACCAAGCCGGCAATGAAATCTCGCTGCGCACTGCTGATATTGCGGTTTGGAAAATCGACCGCCTTCCATGAAGGGAATGCATCAATGTCGATGACGTCTGTCAGCAATGGCTCCCATAGCTC